>JAKFDG010000169.1:0-14559 GCA_036677285.1 Pseudoxanthomonas sp. | reverse complement strand
CGTAAGAACCGCTTTTGGTTTGATGTTGTTCTTGCTGTTGCTCCACGGCCCCGTGAGATGCGGCAAGCGGGTCGGGTAAAACCCCGAAGGGGCGGCGCACAGGGATGTGCGCCGTTTCCGGAGCAGCAGGATGCTGCTTCCGGAAATTCCCGGCCCGCTTGCGGACCCAACGGCTTCATCGTTGGGCGCATCGCAGGGTGTGTTTTCTCTGGTTACTTTCTTTGCACAAGCAAAGAAAGTGACTCGCGCAAAGCGCGAAACGCTGTTGCTGCTTCCAAGAGCAAGGGCACTGGGTCCCGGCGTTCGCCGGGATGACGGCAGATAAATTTCAGACGAAGGAAAAGCGCATGTCTTCACTGGTATCCATCCGCAACCTCAGCAAGACCTACCAGCGCGGCCCCGAAAAGGTCCACGTGCTGCACGGCCTCGACCTGGAGATCCCGCGCGGCGACTTCGTCGCCCTGATGGGCCCCTCCGGCTCCGGCAAGACCACCCTGCTCAACCTGATCGGCGGGCTGGACACGCCCACCGGCGGCGAAATCGAGATCGAGGGCGAACGCATCGACAGCTTCAGCGACGGCCAGCTGGCGCACTGGCGCAGCCACCACGTCGGCTTCGTGTTCCAGTTCTACAACCTGATGCCCACGCTCACCGCGCAGAAGAACGTCGAACTGCCGCTGCTGCTGACCAAGCTCGGCGGCGCGCAGCGCAAGCGCAACGCGGAGATCGCGCTGCAACTGGTCGGCCTGGCCGATCGCGGCTCGCACCGCCCCAACGAACTGTCCGGCGGCCAGCAGCAACGCGTGGCGATCGCCCGCGCCATCGTTTCCGATCCGACCTTCCTGATCTGCGACGAACCCACCGGCGACCTGGATCGCCATTCGGCCGAGGAAGTACTCGGGCTGCTGCAACTGCTCAACCGCGAGCACGGCAAGACCATCATCATGGTGACGCACGATCCGAAGGCCGCCGAGTACGCGACCCACACCATCCACCTGGACAAGGGCGAGCTGACCGATACGCCGGCCGCTCACTGAGGAGGGCGCCATGAAATATTTCTCCCTCATCTGGTCCGCGCTGTTCCGCAGCAAGACCCGCACCTTCCTGACCCTGCTGTCGGTGATCGCGGCGTTCATGCTGTTCGGCCTGCTCGACTCGGTACGCGTGGCCTTCACCTCCGGCGGCGGCGTGGCCGGCGCGGACCGGCTCGTGGTGTCCTCGCGGCTGTCGCTGACGCAGATGCTGCCGTTGAACCTGGAACAGAAGATCGCGTCCACGCCGGGCGTGAAGAAGGTCGCCTATGCCGCGTGGTTCGGCGGCATCTACAAGGACCCGAAGAACTTCTTCCCCAACTTCTCGGTGGGCCCGGACTACATGGCGCTGTATCCGGAGTACAAGATCCCGCCCGAGCAGCTGAAAGCCTGGGAGAACGATCGCACCGGCGCCATCGTCGGCGAGGCGTTGGCGAAGAAGCATGGCTGGAAGATCGGCGACACCATTCCCCTGCAAGCCACCATCTTCCCCAAGAAGGACGGCAGCAATGCCTGGCCGTTGACCCTGCGCGGCATCTTCCGCGTGGCCGACGACAAGAAGAAGAACGAGGAAGCCCAGCTGCTGTTCCACTGGAAGTACTTCGACGAGGCCAACCAGTTCGTCAATGGACAGGTCGGCTGGTACATGGTGAAGCTGGACAACGTCGACCACGCCACCCGCGTGGCCAAGGCCATCGACGCCATCTCCGAGAACTCCGACCGCGAAACCAAGTCGCAGACCGAACAGGCGTTCAACCAGTCGTTCCTGAAACAGTTCGCGGACATCGGCTTCATCGTCACCGCGATCATGGGCGCGGTGTTCTTCACCCTGCTGTTGCTGACTGGCAACACCATGGCCCAGGCGGTGCGCGAACGCATTCCCGAACTCGCCGTGCTGAAGACCCTGGGCTTCAACAACCGGACCGTGCTGGCGCTGGTGCTGGCCGAATCGGTGCTGCTGGTGGTGCTGGGCGGGGTGATCGGCATGGCCCTGGCGACAGTGATCGTGCCCGGCCTGGCCGCGGCCAGCGGCGGCTTCATGCCGGCTGGCACCGTGCCGAAGGAGACCTGGTTGATGGGTGTGCTGCTGATGGTGGGCATCGGCGTGGTGGTGGGCGTGCTGCCCGCGACCCGGGCGATGCGTTTGAAGATCGTCGACGCACTGGCCGGACGCTGAGGGTGAGACGGAACTGCTTGCGCGGCACCGCCGCGCGTTTCGGCGAACGCACGGCGCGCTGCGCCGGGCCGGTTGGCTGGACAACGAATGAGGTGATGGGATGAAGAAGAATTTCTGGATCGGGAATCTGATCGCCGTGGTGCTGATGATCGTCGGCCTGGTCGTCTGGATCATGCTGCCATGGTGGGGCGTGCTCGCTGTCGTGGTGGGGGTGGGGCTGTGGCTCATGCTGACCCGCACCGGCCGCATCGCCCTGGCGGCCGCGCGCGTCGGCATTTCCAGCCTGCCGCAGCGCTGGGGCGCTTCGTCGGTGATCATCGTCGGCATCGCCGGCGTGGTCGGCGTACTGGTGGCGATGCTGGCGATGGGCGCGGGCTTCGAGGCCACCCTCAAGCAGACCGGCAACGACAACACCGCCATCCTGCTGCGCGGCGGTTCGCAGGCCGAGACCAACTCGGTCATCACCCGCGACCAGTCGCCGCTGATCGGCAGCCTGCCCGGCATCGCCCGGGATGCGCAGGGCCGCGCGATCCTGTCCGCCGAGTTGTCGCAGGTGGTCAACCTGCCCACCGCCAGCACCGGCGAGGACGCCAATGCGCAGTTCCGCGGGGTCAGCGACGCCGCCTGGGCGGTGCGTCCGAACATCAAGATCGTCGAAGGCCGCAAGTTCAACGTCGGCGTGCGCGAGATCGTGGTCGGCCAGGGCGCCAAGGGCCAGTACCGCGGCCTGGACGTGGGCAAGACGGTCAGGCTCGGCAACCAGGACTGGACCATCGTCGGCGTGTTCGCCTCCGGCGATGCGTTCGAATCGGAGTTGTGGACCGACATCGAGACCCTGGCCTCGGCCTACGACCGGCGCGCCTACCAGTCCATCATCGTCAGCCTGGCCGGCAAGGACGGTTTCAAGCAGTTGAAGGCGGCGCTGGACAACGACCCGCGCCTCAAGCTGGATGCGCAGACCACGCTCGACTACTACTCCAAGCAGACCGAAGGCCTGACCAAGCTGATCAAGGTCCTGGGCACGGTGATCGGCGCGATCATGGCGATCGGCGCGGTGTTCGGCGCGTTGAACACCATGTATGCGGCGGTGGCCGGGCGGGCGCGCGAGATCGCGACGATGCGCGCCATCGGTTTCCGCGGCCTGCCGGTGGTGGTGGCCGTGATGCTGGAAACGATGCTGCTGGCCCTGCTCGGCGGCATCCTCGGCGGGCTGATCGCGTGGGCCATCTTCAATGGCTACAGCGTCGCCACGCTGGGTTCCAACTTCAGCCAGGTGGTGTTCCAGTTCAAGGTCTCGCCGGAGCTGTTGTGGAGCGGGCTGAAGTGGGCGCTGGGCATCGGCCTGGTTGGCGGTTTGTTCCCCGCGCTGCGTGCTGCGCGATTGCCGGTCACCGCTGCGCTGCGCGCCAGCTGATATTGCGCAAGGCTGCCTCGCTACGGGAAGGAAGGATCCGCGATCGGATCGAGAAGGCCATCGATGATGGCCTTCTCCACATCTGCGGGCGTGTCGAGATCGAACTGCAGCTCCGGCGCCTGCAGCAAGTAGATCGCTTCCGCCGGGAGACGCCGCAGCGACGCGCGCAGGCCGCGATCGCCATCGAGATTCCGCGCTTCCTTCAACAACGCTGCGGTCACCACGGCCGGAATGCCGGGCGCATTCGCGTGCGATGTCGCGGAACAACGTGAAGGAGCCGATGCGGCACCTTCCAGCAATCGTTGCAGATGATCCTGCTCCAGCGCGGGTTGATCGCAACCCAGGATCAGGCAGGACGCATCGCTGGTGTCGAGCGCGGACGCCGCCACGCGCAGGCTGCTGGCGAGGCCTTCTTCCCAATCCGCGTTGAAAAGGACTTCGACTGCCAGGCCAGCCAGCGCGCCACGCACCGGGTCGGCATGCGCGCCGGTCACCAGCAGCAAGCGCATCGGATGGGTGGCCGCCGCAAGCCCCACCGCGCGATGCACCAGCGTTTCACCCTCACGGGTCAGCAACTGCTTGGCCCGCCCCAGGCGCCGGCTGCCGCCTGCGGCCAGGACGATGGCGACGTGCGGATCCTTCATGCGGATTGCGGGAATCGATGCAGCTGCAACTGCGCCGCGATGCTCAAGGCGATCGCTTCCGGTCCCTGCCCGCCCAGCTTGAGGCCGACTGGCGAATGCAGTCTTGGCAACAACGCCTCGCGAGTCGCGGGCGGCAACACCCGGAACAGATCCTCGCGCCTGCGCGCCGGGCCCAGCAGGCCCACGAACGGGATAGAAGATGCGGCCACTGCCAGCAGCGCCTCACGGTCCAGTTCGAAATTGTGGTTCATCACCAGCGCGGCATCGAAGACTTGCGATCCCGATTCCTCCAGTGCGGATTCCGCGGTGGTTTCCAGGCCGGTGTCGGCGTGTTGCGCATGCGCCCGCCATCGCGCGCGCCGTTCGACCAGCGTGGTCATCCATCCCAGGCTGCGCAGCAACGGCAGCAAGGTGGGTGTTTCCGGACCCGCTCCGAACACCACCAATGCCGGTGGCGGCGCGATCTCGATCCGCCACGAATCGTCCGACGCGCCGGATCCTTCCATCGGCGCGCTGTCGATCCGCCAGCGTTGGCGCAGGTCGCCCACTTCAACCTGCAGGTCGCCCTGGCTCGACAACGACAACTGCAAAGGCCCGCGTCGCTGCAGCCAGGCGTCGATCAGCGCCGGCCATCCCGCCAGCGCAGCCAACGGCAGCAATGCAAGGTGCAGGCGTCCGCGGCAACCGAGCGCGGAACCCGCGATCAGGTCTTCGTCGTCGCGGGTATCGATATCCATCCACCCGATGCGCGATTGCACGACCGCGGTGCGCGCGCGCTCCTCGATTTCAGGCTCCAGGCAGCCGCCGCTCAGCCAGCCCGCTTGTCCCGTGCTGGCGCCGAACAAGGCCATCGCGCCGGACCGGACATAAGTCGAGCCCTCGGTATCGACCACGATCGCCAGCGCAGCCGGATCCCCACGCTGGTGCGCGGCGGCGGATGTTTCGAATACGTGACGATGGCTGCCCATTTCCATCAGACGATGGACTAATCCGCGCACGGTTGGCAACCCGCTGCGGCAGGAGTAACGTCCGTTTACCCCAGCCGTCGCCAGGGATTCCCATGAAGCTGCACGTCAACGGTTCCGAACGCGAAGTCGCCGCGCCTGCGGATATGCCACTGCTCTGGGTCCTGCGCGACCTGATGGGCCTCACCGGCACCAAGTTCGGCTGCGGCATCGCCCAGTGCGGCGCCTGCACCGTGCACGTCGACGGCGCACCGTTGCGTTCGTGCATCACGCCGGTGTCGGCCGTCGCAGGCAAGAAGATCACCACCATCGAAGGCCTGTCCACGGACGGCCAGCATCCGGTGCAACAGGCCTGGGCGGAACTGGACGTGGTCCAGTGCGGCTACTGCCAGTCCGGGCAGATCATGTCGGCGGTGGCGCTGCTGGCGAAGATTCCCGCGCCAACCGATACCGATATCGACCAGGCGCTGTCCGGCAACATCTGCCGCTGCGGCACCTATCCCCGCATCCGCGCGGCGGTGCATCGCGCCGCGGAGCTGGACAAAGGTTGACCTGTTCCATTCGCCGCTAGCGGCCAGACTCGAGTTCGACGGAGACCCACCGTGAACGCAGTGACCAATACTTCCCGCCGCAATTTCTTGAAGGCCGGTGCCGTGGTCGGCAGCGGCCTGGTGATCGGCTTCGTGATCCCGGGCGCCAGGCGTTTCGCTTTCGCCCAGCCGCAGGCCGCAGCCGCGGTCGCCGCCTTCGCGCCCAACGCCTTCCTGCGCATCGGCAACGACGACAGCGTGACCGTGCTGCTGTCGCACTCGGAAATGGGCCAGGGCATCTGGACCGCACTGCCGATGCTGATCGCCGAGGAACTGGATGCGGACTGGTCCAGGATCAAGGCCGAGCACGCGCCGGCCGCGCCTGCGTATTTCAGCCCGGTGTTCGGCATGCAGGGCACCGGCGGCTCCACTTCCACCGCGTCGGAGTTCGACCGCTATCGCCAGGCTGGCGCTGCCGCGCGCGCGATGCTGGTGCAGGCCGCCGCCACGCGTTTCAACGTGCCGGTGTCCGAAATCCGCACCGAGAACGGCGAAGTCATCGCTGGCACCCAGCGCGTGCGCTACGGCGCGCTGGCCGACGACGCCGGCAAGCTGCCGCCGCCGGATCCGGCCACGCTGAAACTGAAGGACCCCAAGGACTGGAAGATCATCGGCAAGGCCACCAAGCGCCTGGACTCGCCGGAAAAGATCACCGGCCGCGCGCAGTTCGGCATGGATGTGCAATTCGAAGGCCTGCTGACCGCGGTGATCGCACGTTCGCCGGTATTCGGCGGCAAGGTCAAGTCGTTCGACGCCACTGCCGCCAAGGCGGTTGCCGGCGTACGCAACGTGGTGCAGATCCCCACCGGCGTGGCGGTGATCGCCGATCACTACTGGGCGGCGAAGCTGGGGCGCGATGCGCTGCAGGTCGAATGGGACCTGGGGCCGAACGCGGCACTGGACAGCGACGCACTGCGCGCGCAGTTCACCGGACTCGCCGGCACGCCCGGACTGCCGGCCTCGCAAGCGGGCGACGTAGCCGCCGCACTGGCGAAGGCCGCAAAGACCGTCGAAGCGGAGTACGCCCTGCCGTACCTGGCGCATGCGCCGATGGAACCACTGAACTGCACGGTGAAGATTTCGCCGGACAAATGCGAGCTGTGGATCGGCACCCAGTTCCAGACCCTGGAACAGAAGACCGCTGCCGAGATCACCGGGCTCAAACCCGAGCAGGTATTCGTGCACACCGCTTTCCTCGGCGGCGGCTTCGGCCGCCGCGCCAATCCTTCGCCTGACATCGTGTTCGAGGCCGTGCACGTGGCCAAGGCCGCGAACGCGCCGGTGAAAACGGTATGGAGCCGCGAGGACGACGTACGCGGCGGCTTCTACCGCCCCGCCTTCGTGCACAAGGCCAGGGTCGGGCTGGATGCGGAAGGCAAGCCGATCGCCTGGCAGCACGTCATCGCCGGGCAGTCGATCATCGCCGGCACGTTCTTCGAACCGGTGATGGTCAAGAACGGCATCGATGCGACGTCGACCGAAGGCGTGGCCGATTCGCCCTACGTCAAGGACCTGCCCGACCACCGCGTCGGCCTGCATTCGCCGAAGACCGGGATCCCGGTGCTGTGGTGGCGTTCGGTCGGCCACAGCCACACCGCGTTCGCGATGGAAAGCCTGGTCGATGAGCTGGCGCATGCGGCGGGCAAGGATCCGGTGGAATACCGGCGCGGCTTGCTCGCCAACCATGCCCGGCACCTGGGCGTGCTGAACCTGGTGGCCGAGAAGGCCGGATGGGGGGCGCCGCTGGAGGAAGGACGCGCGCGCGGCGTCGCGGTGCACGAATCCTTCGGCAGCTATATCGCCCAGGTCGCGGAAGTATCGGTGGAAAACGGCGCGATCAAGGTGCATCGGGTGGTCTGCGCGGTCGACTGCGGCATCGCGGTGAACCCGGCCGGCATCGCCGCGCAGATGGAGTCGGGGATCGCCTTCGGCCTCGGCGCCGCCTTGCACAGCCACATCACCTTCAAGGACGGGCGCGTCCAGGAATCCAACTACCACGACTACCAGGTGCTGCGGATGAGCGAGATGCCGGCGGTGGAAGTGCACATCGTGCCGAGCACCGAGAAATCCGGCGGCGTCGGCGAGCCGGGCACGGCGCCGATCGCACCGGCGGTGGCCAACGCACTGTTCGCGTTGAACGGGCAGCGCCTGCGCGAACTTCCCTTCCGGTTGGCGACCCAGACGCCGGCAACGCCGGCGAAGGCTTGAGGAGACGATGATGCGCATCCTGTTCGCCTTCTTCCTCCTGTCCGCGTTGGCCGCCTGCGGTCCACGCGTGAGTCCCGAGCAGAAAGCCAAGGCCGTGGAAGCCTTCGCCACGGTGGAGCAAGTCTTCCAGCACCCACGCTGCAGCAACTGCCACATCCCCGGCGACCAGCCCTTGCAATTCGATGCGCAGACGCCGCATGCGATGGGCGTGGTGCGCGGGCCGGAAGGCAAGGGCGCGCTCGGCTTGCCCTGCGCGACCTGCCACGCCGAGGCCAATCCACCGGCCAGCTATGGCCTGCATGCGCCGCCAGGCGCGCCACATTGGGCGCTGCCGCCGCCGGACCACAAGATGGCGTGGATCGGGCTGCCGACCGCGCAGCTGTGCGCGATGATCAAGGACAAGAAGAGCAACGGCGACCGCGATTTCGCCGCGTTGCTCAAGCACGTGAGCGAGGACAAGCTGGTGTTGTGGGGCTGGAATCCGGGCGCGGGTCGTGCGCCGGTGCCGGTGCCGCACGACCGGTTCGTCGCTGCGTTCAAGTTGTGGGCGGACGCGGGCGGACCCTGCCCGTAACCGGCGCGGGTTCGGCTGGCCTATTCCAGCCCTTCAGCGACCGGCAGGCACACCGGCTTGCGGCGTGAACGCCACACGCCGTCGATGGCGAAGATGGCCAAACCGATCCAGATGAAGATGAAACCGATCGCGCGCGCGCGGTCGAACACTTCACCGAACACGAGCACGCCGATCAGCAGCTGCAGCGTCGGCGCGATGTACTGCATGAAACCCACCACGCTGTAAGGCACCCGCCGCACCGCGTAGGCGAAACCGATCAGCGGCAACGCGGTCAACGCGCCGCCGAACACCAGCAACGCGTCCACCTGCCAGCCCCAGGTGCTGATGAAACCGCCGCTGCCGTGGGTTTCCACCCACAGCAGGGCAGCCAGCGCGGGCAGGAACAGGTACAGGCTCTCGATGGCCAGGCCGGGGATCGAATCCACCACCGCCAGCTTGCGGATGAAGCCGTAGAAACCGAACGACGCGGCCAGCGACAACGCGATCCACGGGAAGCTGCCGTAATTGAAGGTCAGCCACAGCACGCCGAGGGCGGCCACCGCCACGGAAATCCATTGCGCGATGGACAGGCGTTCGCGCAACAGCAGCACGCCCAGCACCACGTTGAGCAACGGATTGATGAAGTAGCCGAGGCTGGTTTCCACCACGTGCCCGGCGTTGACCGCCCAGATGTACAGGCCCCAGTTGAACGCGATCAGCGCACCGCTCAACGCCAGCATCCACGCCACGCGCGGTCGCGCCATGGCCTGCCGCAGCCAGTGCAGGCCCTGCTTCCAACACAGCCAGCCGACCACCAGCAGCGCGCTCCACACGATCCGGTGCATCACGATCTGCAGCGACGGCACCGTCTTGAGCAGGTGCCAGTACAGAGGCATCAGGCCCCAGATCACGAAGGAGCCGGCGGCGACCCACAGCCCGCGACGGTCGAGCGACGCGGTGGTCATGCGGCAGGTTCTTCGACGACGGGCTTCGCCGTGCGCGCCTTGGCCAGGGTGATCGCGACCACGCCGAACAGGATCACCAGCATCGCGCCCAGGTCGTGCGCGGTGAAACGCTCGGCGGCCAGCCACGCGCCGAGTACCACCGCGATCACCGGGTTGACGTAGGCGTAGCTGCCCGCAAGCGTGGGGCGCACGTGATGCAGCAGCCACACATAGGCGGTGAAGCCGATGATGGAGCCGAAGGTCATCAGGTAGATCACCGACAAGGTGCCTTTCATGGTCGGCATGGCGTGGAAGCTTTCGCCGATCACCAGACCCGCTACCAGCATGATCACGCCGCCGCTGATCATCTGCCCGGCGGCGGACATGAAGGGCGAAGGCAGGTCGCTGCCGCGGCTCCAGATCGAGCCGAAGGCCCAGGCGATCGGCGCGATCAGCAGCGCGATCAATCCCTTCGGACTCGCCGACAAGGTGCTTCCGGCGTTGAGCCACAACACGCCGATGAAGCCGATGCCTATGCCGAGCCACTCGAGGCGGCTCGGGTGCTGTCCGCGCATCGCCGAGAACAGGCCCATCCACAACGGCGTGGAGGCGATGGCCACCGCGGCCAGGCCCGAGGACACCCACTGCTCGGCGATGCTGACCATGCCGTTGCCGATGCCCATCATCAACAGGCCCATCAACGCCATGTTCTTCCACTGCGCACGCGTCGGCGCCGCGGTGCCGCGCATGCGCAGGACCGCGTACATCATCGCGCCGGCCAGCAGGAAGCGGCCGCCAGCCATCAACAGCGGCGGATAGCCACCTTCCAGGGCGAAGCGGATACCAAGGTAGGTCGAGCCCCAGATCAGGTACACCGCCGCAAGCGCAAGGGCGATGGCGATGGCTGTACCACGCGGTGAGGCAGAGGCAGTGACGGCGGTCATGGTGCGATTCCAGAAGGAGGCCGGCGTGGGGGCGGCCTGTAAAACAGCGTAGCGATGGAACATGCGCATGGGTTGAATATTCGTGCGTTCCAACGCAAAATTTTTGCGTGGCCACCCCCCTCCACCTCGACGATTTCGACCATCGCCTGCTCGAACTGCTGCAGCGCGATTCGGACGCGACCCTTTCCGCACTCGGCGATGCCGTCGGCCTGTCGGCCAGCGCGGTGCAGCGGCGCCTGGCCCGTTACCGCAAGGCCGGGCTGTTGCGCCAGGTTGCCGTGCTTGATCCGGCCCTGCTCGGCAACGTCTCCCTGGCCGCGGTATTGGTGACGATGGAACGTGAATCGGCCAAGACCCACTCCGCGTTCTATGCCCGCATGCGTGCGGCCCCGGAAGTACAGCAATGCTATGCGCTGGCGGGTGACTGGGACTACTTGGTGATCCTGGCCACGACCAGTGTCTCGCATTATCGCGAAGTCGCCGGGCGCCTGTTCCTGGACGAGGGCAACATCCGTCGTTACGACACGCGATTGATCTTCGAGACGGTGAAACTCGGCTTGCAGGTTCCCACGCGCGCCACGCCACGGCGTCGCCGCTGAAACCTCAGGCGGCCCGCTCGCGATCAAGCAGCTTCTGCTTGATCGGCAGTCCCCAGCGATAGCCGCCCAGCGATCCGTCGCCGCGGATCACGCGATGGCAGGGAACGACCACTGCAATCCGGTTGTTGGCGCAGGCGCTCGCTACCGCGCGAGCAGCTTTGGGCGCACCCAACGCATCGGCGAGCTGGGCGTAACTGCGGGTCTCGCCGGCCGGTATCTTCATCAGCGCGTCCCATACGCGTTTCTGGAACGCGGTCCCCATCAGGTCGACCGGAACCTCACTGCCCTGGCCCGCCAGACGATCCGCGACCGCCCGCAACCGCGGCGCGAGGAAGTCATCGCTGCCGGCATCGACGCGCTCGATCCGTGCGCGCGGGAATTCCTCCTGCAGGCGCCGCTCCAACGCCGTCGCGTCGTTACCCAGCTCCACTGCGCAAATGCCGCGCTCGGTCGCGGCCACCAGGGTCTTGCCCAGCACCGTGTCCACCAGCGCCCAGCGGATCTGCATGCCTTCGCCGCCGGCACGATAGGTCGCCGGGGTCATGCCGAGCTTGACCGCGCCCTGTTCGTACACGCGCGAAGGCGAACCGTAGCCCGCGTCGTAGAGCGCGGCGCTGACGTCGTGGCCGGCGCGCAGGCCGGACTTCAGCGCGCCGAGTTTCTTCTGCGCCAGGTATTCGGCGGGACTGATGCCGTAGCGCGCCAGGAACTTGCGCTGCAGGTGCGAGGCGCTGAGGCCGACCGCGGCAGCGAGTTCGTTCAACGTGGGTTCGTCGCCGTCGAGCAGGGCGCGGGCGCGTTCCAGTTTTTGGTCGAGATTGTCCATGGCCCAAAGCGTAGCGGGCGCCCAGGGCGCCCGCTATCCGATTCTTGCTTGTTGTCTACTTCTCCGTGGAGAAGGAACGTTTCAATCCGCCCAGCTGCCCGGCATCGTCGAAACCGGCAACACCTGTGCCGACAGCGTGCGGTCCTGGCCGAGCACGTCGATGGCGTCGGCCAGAATCGCGGCCGATTCGCGCAGCAGCGGATCGGGACGCTTGTCGGCCAGCTTCTCGCGTGCGGCGTCCTTGACGATGTCGCGCTCGTTCGCTCCCAGGCCGTCGTCGGCCGCCTCATCGGCAAGCGGATCCAAAGCCAGGCCAAGCGCCTTGCGTTCGGCCTGGCGCTGCTTGCGTTGCGCTTCCTGTTTATCGCGTTCGGCGCGGCGCTCGGCTTCGTTCAACGACACGTATTTCTTGGCGGCCTCGGCGCGGAATTCGCTCACATCCTGCGACCACCACTGGAATTCCTTGTCGCCGGTGACACGACTGGCGTGGAGCGCTTCCAGGCGGGGCAGCAGCGGGGCGAAGTTGCCGTACTGGGTGTGCGGTACCGCGGCGATGCGGGTCCATGGCAAGGCATTGTCGTAGGTGCTCTCGCCGTATTCGGTGGCATCGACGCTGACCGGGAAACCGATGTCCGGGACCACGCCCTTGTGCTGGGTGCTGCCGCCGGCGACGCGGAAGAACTGGGCGATGGTCAGCTTGACCTGGCCGAAGCGCGGGGTCTCGTTGGCCGGCCAACGGTCCAGGTCGACCAGGTTCTGCACCGTGCCCTTGCCGAAGGTGGTCTCACCGATCACCAGGCCGCGTCCGTAGTCCTGGATGGCGCCGGCGAAGATTTCCGAAGCGGAAGCCGACCCACGATTGGTCAGCACCGCCAGCGGGCCCTCCCAGGCCACGCCGGATTTGCGGTCGGCATTGACGGTCACCCGTCCACCGGATTCGCGCACCTGCACCACCGGGCCCTTGTCGATGAAGAGGCCGGTCAGTTCCACCGCCTCGTCCAGCGAACCGCCGCCGTTGTTGCGCAGGTCCATGACCACGCCATCGACCTGCTCGGCCTTGAACTGCGCCAGCAACTTGCCGATGTCGCGCGTGGCCGAGGTGTAGTCATTCGGATTCTTGCGGCGGCCCTCGAAGTCCTGGTAGAACGCCGGCAGCTTGATCACGCCGATGCGGCGCGCGGGTTCGCCCTTGGCCGCGGGCAGGGTGATCGTCTCGGCCTTGGCCGCCTGCTCTTCCAGCTTGATCTTCTGCCGGGTGATGACGACCTGGGCATGCTTGCCATCCACGCCGCTTTCGGCCGGGATGTATTCCAGCCGCACCTGGGTGTCCTTCTTGCCGCGGATCTGCTCGACCACGTCGTCGATGCGCCAGCCGATCACGTCGGTCATCGGGCCGGACCTGCCCTGTCCGACCGCGACGATGCGGTCGCCAGCCTTGAGCTTGCCATTCATGTCGGCGGGCCCACCGGCGATGATCTCGCGGATCACCACCATGTCGTCCTGGCGCTGCAGTTGCGCGCCGATGCCTTCCAGCGACAGCGACATCGACTGGTTGAAGTTTTCCGCGGTCTTCGGCGTGAAGTAATCGGTGTGCGGATCGATCGCGCTGGAGTAGCCGTTGAGGAAGGTCTGGAACACATCCTCGCTCTTGAGTTCGTCCACGCTGCGCAGGTAGGTGGCGTAGCGCTTGTCCAGGGTCTTGCGGATCTCATCGCCCTGCTTGCCGGCCAGTTTCAGGCGCAGCCAGTCGTTCATCACCGACTTCTTCCACACCTCATCCAGTTCCTTGGTGTTGGCGGCCCACGGCGCGTCCTCGCGGTCGTATTCCCAGCGCTGGTCGCCGGTGAAGTCGAAGTCCTGCTTCAGCAATGCGCGCGCGTAAGCCACGCGTTCGCCGACACGCTGCCGGTACACGGCGAAAATGTCATAAGCCGGCGCCAGTTCGCCGCTGCGGATGGCATCGTCCAGCGCGGTCTTGTAGGGCGCGAATTTGGCGATGTCCGCGGAAGTGAAGTACTGCTTGCCGCCGTCCAGCGATTCCAGGTAGCGCTTGAAGATGTCCTGCGACAACGCATCATCCAGCGCGCGCGGCCGATAGGCGTAGCGGCTATCCGAGAGCAACCCGTAGACCAGCTTGGAGGTCGTGGACTGATCGGCGGTGGGCGCTGCGGTGGCCGGCAGGGCCTCGCCATCGGCGCGGGCCAGCAGGGCCAGCGGTGCGACCAGGGCGAGGGTCAGGAGGGCGACGGGCATCTTCAGATTCATTCGACTACTCTGGGCCGTGGGGGCCTGTGGGAGGTTGCGGGACACACACTGCGAAATACAGTGACCGGGCGACAGTGCCGAAAGTTGCCGCGCTTGTCACTCGGCCTTGCAGCCTAGCGGCGCTGCCGCCAAGAAATGTGAATGCTTCGTTCGCTGCGGGAGTGCCACAAGGGGCACGGTTCAGCCGGCGACGCCGGCTTCCATCGCCTGGCGGTCGGCGTGGTAGGAGGAACGCACCAGCGGACCGGAGGCGACGTGGCTGAAACCGAGCGCGTTGCCGTACTCCTCCAGCGCCTTGAACTCGTCCGGGGTCCAGTAACGCAGCACCGGATGGTGGTGGGCGGTAGGCTGCAGGTACTGGCCGATGGTGACCATGTCCACGTCGTGCGCGCGCAGGTC
>JAKFDG010000168.1:0-1775 GCA_036677285.1 Pseudoxanthomonas sp. | reverse complement strand
TCAACGCCGCGCTGCGCGGGCCGTTCAACCCGGGCCAGCCCGGCCAGTACGCGAGCGGCGGGCCGACCGACAACGTGCTGGACGTGTACAAGGCCGCCGCGCCGCACATCGACTTGCTGGCGCCGGACATCTACATGCCCGAGTACACGCACTACACCACCGTGCTCGACCGTTATTCGCGGCCGGACAACGCGCTGTTCGTGGCCGAGACCGGCAACCGCGAGGAATACCCGCGATATTTCTTCTCCGCGCTGGGCGAGCAGGCCATCGGCTGGGCACCATTCGGCATCGACTATTCGCGCTATTCCAACTGGCCGCTCGGTGCAAAGCACCTGGACGAGGAGGCGCTGAAGTCGTTCGCACTGAACTACGCCCTCGTGCGCCCCGCGGCGCGCGTGATCGCAAAAGCCAGCTTCGAAGGCAAGGTGCGCGGCACCGCCGAGCAACCCGGCCAGCCGGTGCAGACGCTGAAGATAGACCAGCGTTGGAACATGGTGGTGACCTATGGTGTGCCGCAGTTCTGGTTCCAGGGCGAGCCGCCCGGCAATCCGGAGCCTGTCGGCCGTGCGCTGGTGGTGCAGCTGGGGCCGGACGAGTTCCTCGTCACTGGCGCGCATGCACGCATAAACATCACAGCCGCCGATCCGGCAGTAGCGGCGCGGCAGATTTATGACCGCGTCGAAGAAGGCACTTACGAGAACGGCGAATGGAAGTTCCGCCGGGTCTGGAATGGCGATCAGACCGATTACGGGCTGAACTTCTCCAGTGCCGAGCAGATGTTGAAGGTGAAGTTGGCGACTTATTGAGTTGGGCGTGAATAACCCGGCCTTTGCGCGTCGTCCCTGCCTGACCAGCCATCCGGCTGTTAGAAACCACGAGGATGACGGAATACGATTTTCCGGAGCCGATGAACTCGGCTCCACATGAGGAGTGAAACGATGCGTTACTTGATGGGGTTGGCTTTACCGCTGGTGGCATTGCTCGCAGGTTGCGGCGGTGCTGATGCCGAAGCGGGCCGTAGCGATGCGAGCGCGCAGCACTACGAGAAAATCGAAGATGGCGTGATCGTGCGCCCGACCACCGAAGGCGCGGCCGCGGTCCGCCTGGAGGTCGTCAGCGATGGCGTGATCCGCGTCAGTGCCGATCCGGATGGCGATTTCGTCCGCACGCCCAGCCTGATGCGGGTGGAAGACGCGGGCAAGCCAACGCCGGAGTTCAAGGTCGCCGAGCAGGACGGCCATCTGCGCCTGAGCACGGCCCGCGTCACCGCGGAGGTATCACTGAGCAGCGGCCGCGTGGCGTTCCTCGATGCCGCCGGCAAGCCGATCCTCTCCGAAATCGAAGGCGGCCGCAGCTTCGCGCCGCTGGAAGTGGAAGGCAAGTCCTACCTCAGCGTGCGCCAGCGCTTCGAATCGCCGGACGATGAAGCCCTCTATGGTTTCGGCCAGCACCAGCAGGGCTGGATGAACCAGAAGGGCCGTGACGTCGAGTTGCTGCAGCACAACGTGGACATGGCGGTGCCGTTTCTGGTTTCCAGCCGCAACTATGGTCTGCTGTGGGACAACAACGCCATCACCCGCCTGGGCGATCCGCGCGGCCTGCAGCCGCTGCCGAAGAGCCTGAAGCTGTACGACGCCAAGGGCGAAGAAGGTGCGCTGACCGCGCGTTATTCCCTCGATGGCGTGCACAAGGTCGAGCGCCGCGAGGCCGAGGTGAACTACCAGTACATCAAGGACCTGGCGAATTACCCGGCGGAAGCCAAGAGCAAGACCCAG
>JAKFDG010000167.1:0-12139 GCA_036677285.1 Pseudoxanthomonas sp. | reverse complement strand
GGGCTGCAACCACTGGCCGAACTGCTGGAAGTCAGGATCAAACCCGCATTCCGCGCGAAGGCGGCCGTATGAAGGCCTTGATCCTCGCGGCGGGCCTGGGCGAGCGCATGCGCCCGCTGACCGACCACGCCCCCAAGCCCTTGCTGCAGGTTCGCGGCAAGCCGTTGATCGCGTGGCACCTGGATAAGCTGGCGGCAATCGGCGTCGAAGACGTGGTGGTCAACACCAGCTGGCTGGCGCACCGCTTTCCGGAAGTGCTGGGCGATGGCTCGCAGTGGGGATTGCGGATCCGCTATTCCTACGAAGGTCCCACGCCGCTTGAAACAGGCGGCGGCATGCACCATGCCCTGCGGTTGCTCGGCGACGCGCCCTTCCTCGCGGTCAATGGCGATATCTGGACGGATTTCGATTTCGACGCACTGCCGCGGCAGCCGCAGGGCGACGCGCACTTGGTGCTGGTGGACAATCCGGCCCACCACCCGCGTGGCGATTTCGCGCTGGATCCCGACGGACTTATCCACCACGACGGACCGCAACGCCTTACCTTCGCCGGCATCGGCGTCTATCGCGCGCGGCTTTTCGCGGACTGGCGCGCGACCATCGGCGAGGCCGGGGGCGCCAGCGACCTTCCGCCACGATTCAAGCTGGCGCCGCTGCTGCGCGCGGCAATGGAGCGCGATGCGATAACCGGCACGCATCATCGCGGACACTGGACCGATGTGGGCACGCCACAACGGCTGCAGGAGCTCGAGCGGGAGCTGACTGGAGCCGAATGAGGTCGGGTGCGACGCATGCCACCCCTCGTCCGTATCCTCACGCAATGCATTCCATCCCAGAACCCGACCCCGATGAAGCCGCGCTGGTGCGCAAGGCGCGTTGGGGAGACCATGATGCGTTCGCAGAGCTGTACCACGCACACGCCAAGGCCATACACGCGCTGGCCTACCGGCTGACCGGCAATGCCGCAGCAGCTGAAGACATCACCCAGGATACGTTCCTGAAGATGCTGGGTTTTCTTTCCGGGTTGCGCAGCGATGCACCCCTGCGTCCCTGGCTGAAGCGGGTGGCTGCCAACGCCGCGATCGACAGGTTGCGTCGCGAGCAGCGCTTCCTCGCCGAGGCGGACGAAGACGCATGGCCCGATGACAGCGCCGGTCCCGCCGAGAACCTGGAAATCCTGGGCATGCTGCAACGTTTGCCGCCGCTGGCGCGTACCGTAGTTTGGCTGCACGAGATGGAAGGCTGGTCCCATCCGGAACTGGCCGAGCGTTTCGGACGCAGCCCGAGCTGGTCGAAATCGATCGTCTCCCGCGCCTTGGCGCGGCTGCGGCACGATCTGGAAACCGGAGAACAGTAATGGCTGGAAATTCCACCCGTGTGCGCGAACAACTCGACGCGCTGCCCGACATCCCCCTGCCAGATACGCTGTGGCCACGCGTGGAGGCGCGACGCATGCACAAGGTCAGGCGCTGGAAGTGGGGCATGGGCGGGGCAACGCTGGTGCTTGCGGCGCTTATGGCGACGCCCCTGCTCGCCCCTTTATTCACTGGCTCAGGCATGGAGCAGGACAAATCGGCGGTTGCGCTCAAGCCCACCCCTGCGTTGCGCGATATCCAGGCCGAAGTACGTGCGCTGGACCATGCACTGCAAACAGCCTACGACCGCGGCGCGAGCGACGCCGAGATCGCACCGATGTGGGTGGCTCGCCATGCCTTGCTGGCCGGCGCCCAGTCCGGCGCCGCCGCCAAACCCGATCGAACCTGAGCCAGGAGTTTCCGTCATGTCATTCCGCATTTTTCTTGCCGGCACGCTGCTGGCCGCAGGCCTGCCAGCCGCCAACCACGCACACGCCACGCAACCCCCCGAGCTTGCCGGGATCGCCCTGCAAGCAAGCTCGTCATCCGGCCAGTCGCGTTATGAGCTGGGCGCGGTCGTCGATGTGCGACGCGCCAGCGTCAACGGCGTGACCATACTGGCGATCACCCCCGGCGGCGCGGCTGACCGGATGGGACTGCAGACCGGCGACCAGTTGCGCGTAGTCAACGGGCGACGTCTTGATGGCACGACGAAGCCTTCCTCGACGCTCGAAAACGCTCTTCAGGAAGGCAATGGGGCACTGCAGGTGGAGGCCATGCGCAACGGCAAACCGCTCATGCTTGCAGGCCGTGCCGATATCGCCAGCGCGCTGCCACCCAAGCTGCAGGGCGGCAGGCAGTCTTGCGGTTACGTCAGCGCCCGGGCAGGCGTTGTTCCCCGCAGCCAGGACATATTCCATGCCGATATCACCCAGGTCGATGGGCGCAGCACGCCGGTGCTTTCCGAGTACCGCCATCGCCTGGATGCGGGCAAGCATGTGCTGGTGGTTCGCGAATTCATCGACCCGAAACGCCTCAATTCATCGCAGCTGCAGCAGATTGCCAAAATGAAGAAGTTCGCGTTCGCCCGGGCCTACAAATCCCTCGTCGTTGATGTGCAGCCGGGCACCAGTCATCGCATCGGTGTGCGCCTGCTCAGGGATAAACTGGATACCCAGAGCATCCGCGACAATGCCTACTGGGAACCCGTGGTATGGCAGGAAGTTGCAGAGGCCTGTCCCTGACGATACGGAGCAACGAGTGGATGGATATCCAGGATGGGGTCGCTCCGCCAGGAGTAGGCCCCACCGTTTACGGACCTTTCGCTCCCAGCTTTGGATGGGCCTGAGTTGGGCACGCAGCACTTGAAACCGACCACACCCCAGGAGCATTCTCCCGCAGGCCGCCAGTCGCCACCACATGACTGCCCCCTTCAGGACCTGCTTGCACCTCACTCTCCTTTTTATCTCTAAAAGCGAGGAAACGATCATGTTGCGTCCATCCGTTCCGCTGTCCCTGACCTTGTCGTTCCTCAGCCTGGTGATCGCTTGCGCCGCGTCAGCGTCACAACCGGCTACGGCAACCCCGGCCAATCCGCCAGCCGCTGACGTTGATGCCCCCGCCGGGCAGTGTGGTTTCGTAAGCACGCGCCAAGGCGTTGTGCCGGAGAGCGACAACGTCTTTTCCGCGAACATCACCCAGATAGATGGCCGCAGCACGTCGTTCATGAAGTCCAACCGCCAGCAGGTTTCCGCCGGCAGCCACACGCTGACGATCAGCGAAGCGATCGATCAGAAACGGCTCACCCAGGCGCAACTCACCCAGATCCGCAAAATGAAGAAATTCGCGTACGCCCGTGCCTACAAACCGTTGGTGGTGGATGTCAAATCCGGCATGAGCTACCACATCGGTGCGCGCCTGCATCCGGACAAGCTGGACACGCAAAGCATCCAGGACAATGCCTATTGGGAACCGGTCGTCTGGCAGGAAGTCGCCCAAGCCTGCCCATAACCGTCGCCGATCCAAAACCGGCCGAACACCTTTTCCTGCGACTTCAGCACTGCCTGTCCATCACCTGCCGCAGGAAAGGCACAGTTACCCGGCGCTGCGCCGCCAGCGACTCCCGGTCGAGCAGGTCGAGCAGCGCCACCAGGGTGGCCGGGTCGCGGTCCAGGTGCGTGAGCATCCACTCCAGCGCGGCCTCTTCCACCATCAAGCCGCGGCGCTGGGCGCGATCGCGCAGTAGTTCCCGACGCCCCGGGTCATCCAGCCCGTGCAACGCTATCCGCGTGCATTGGGAAACCCGCGACCGCAGGTCCGGCAACACCAGCGGCAACTCACCGGGGATGGCACGGGCGGTGTACAGCACATTCAATCCTTTGCCCCTGGCGCGATTATGGAAATCGAACAGGGCCACTTCGTCTTCGCGGTCACCGGCTATCGCTTCCAAGCCGTCGAGTGCCACCGTGTCATATCCATCCAGCGCATCGAGCGCATCGCGCAAGCGCCCGCCAGCCGATGCCAGGGGCAGATAGGCCGCACGGCGACCGGCCTGTTCGGTGGCCGCGCAAAGCGACAGGCACAGGTGGGTCTTGCCTGTGCCAGGGCCACCGCTGAGGTACAGCCAATCCGCCGCTGGCGTGTTCGCCAGAAGACATAGCTGCTCGATCGCGCCCGCAGGGGGGGCGATGAAACTCTCGAAACGCTGGTCCGGGGGATAGCGCAACGCCAGCGGCAATTGCGGGACGCTCACTTTTCGCCGCTGTCCCCGGGCTGCGCATCCACCACCTCGGTCCCGTCGATGTACGGATCGAGCACGATGACCGACCGCTCGCCGGCGTAAAGGTGGCTCTGCGTATAGCGTTCATGCGCATAGCGCAGCAGCACGTTGGCCACCGCCGCCAGCGGCAGCGCCAGCAACATGCCCAGGAAGCCGAACAACTGGCCGCCGGCCAGCACCGCGAAGATCACCGCCACCGGGTGCAGGCCGATGCGGTCGCCGACCAGCTTCGGGGTGAGCCAGTAGCTCTCGATGACCTGGCCGACGCCGAACACCGCCAGCACTCCGGCGATGTGCTTCCAGTCGCCGTATTGCATCAGCGCGGCGATCACGCCCAGCACCACCCCACTGGTCGGCCCCAGGTACGGCACGAAGGTCAGCAGGCCGGCGATGATGCCGATGAGAATGCCCAGGTCCAGGCCGACCGCCCACAGGCCGACGCCGTACATCACCCCGAGGATGATCATCACCAGGAACTGCCCGCGCAGGAACCCGCCCAGCACGTCGCTGGATTCGCGCGCCAGGCGACTGACGGTCTCAATGTGATCGCGCGGCACCATCGACGCCACCCGGCCGACGAGCAGATCCCAGTCGCGCAGGAAGAAGAAGGTGATCACCGGGATCAGCACGAGGTTGGTCACCCAGCCTAGTACCGCGAAACCCGAGCGCGACACATAGCCCAGCACGGTCGCGGCCACGCCGCCGGCACGCTCCCAGTTGCTGCGCACCAGTTCGATCATGTGGTCCAGGTCCAGCCAAACCGCCAGCTGCATTCCCGAACGTTTCTCCATCCAGGGAATCGCGACGCCGGTGAACCAGTCGCGATACCCAGGCAGGGATTCGATCAGGGTCGCGACCTGGCTTTCGATCAGCGGCACCAGGATGACCAGCACAAGGGCCAGCAGCAGCACCATCAGCGTGAACACCAGGATCACCGCGGTGTTGCGGGAACGGCCCGACAACTCCAACCGGTCCACCAGCGGGTCGCCCAGCCAGCCCAGCATCCCGGCTAGCACGAACGGGGTCAGGATCGGCGCCAGCAGCCACACCAGCCACAACACCCCCATCCCGATCGCGGCCCATTGCAGACGCCGCAGGAAGCGGGCGATCTCGAATTCCGGTCCTTCACTCATGGGGCCGTTCATTTCAGGTGGTACACCGGCGGCTCGCCTTCGCCGCCTTCGAATGGACCGTCGTCACCCGACATGCGCTTGAAGCCTGACAGGCCGGTCAGCAGTTCCAGGTCCATTTCCAGCGTACTGCCGCTGGCGCGCACCGGCGTCATCCTGCGCACCACGGCGATGCGCTGCAGCGCTGCGGACAGGCGCAAGTAATCGTCCGCACTGTCGATCCCGGTGAAGATCACCCGATAGGTGCCGGCCGGGCCGGCAGTGCCACGCTTGGCGTAGCGCTTCATCAGTGCCTCGGCCGCTCCGTCGGCGCCCGAAGCCATGGCGCGACGCGCATCGGCATCCTTGACCGTCCATTTCGACAGCACCTTGCCGCCATCCACGAACACCCAATCCGCCACCCAACCCGTCTTGTCACGATAGAGCTTGCCGAGCAGTTGCATCGGCGGCTGGTACTTGGCCGAGGCGCGGGCCACGGCCGCGGTGTCCTGGCGCCAGATCGCGCCCGCCAGTACCTGTTCGGCGGCACTGCCGGTCGGCAGGCCGAGTTTGTAGCCGCGCTCGACCGCACGGTTCAACAGCGGCCGCGCGGCATTGGCCTGCGACAGCCCGACCAGGCGCGGGCCACTGCCATCATCGATCGCCAGCCAGACCACCGGCTTGGGTCGCGGCTGGGGCCAGATCCCCAGGCCCAGCGCGCTCGCCAGCGAATCGATTTCGGATGGAGTGAAGCGAACCACCAGGGTGGTGCGGAAGGTCGGCGCGCCGCTGGGCGAGGTTCCCTGGTCCTGGCGGTAGTCATAACTGGTCACGTAATTCTTCGCGTTGCGCAGTTCCGCTCCGATCCCGGGTCGGCCGGCGACATTGCGGTCGCCAGTCAGCTTGCCCAGGACCATGCCCAACGCGCGCGCGAATGCGTTGCTGCGCTCCGCCTCGCCCTGGCTGTTCACCGGCACTTCCGCCTCGTACACGCCCTGGGCGCCGGCGCGGTCGCCTTCGGTACGCAGTCCGCTCTGTGCCCAGGCGGCCGTGGCCAGCAGGAACGAGAGACCTGCAACTAACCCAAAAGCTGAAATACGGCGCATCTAGATCATCCTTGCGGCCAGCGATTGCCTGGCGAACCGGGTGAATTGTTGCCCGAATGCACCCCGCACGCCAACGCCGGCCGTTCAGGACGGCCGATTCATGTACGGATTCCATTAAAATCGGCGCTCTCGCTCCACCTCCGGCCCTTCCGTGACCCAGCCCACTCCCCTGACCTACCGCGACGCCGGCGTTGATATCGACGCCGGCAATGAAGTCGTCGAACGCATCAAGCCGGCCATCCGCCGGACCCTGCGCCCCGAAGTGCTGGGCGGCGGCATCGGCGGCTTCGGCGGACTGTTCGACCTCTCCGGAAAGTACAAGGAGCCGGTGCTGGTCTCGGGCACCGATGGCGTGGGCACCAAGCTGATCCTCGCCAAACAGTTGAACCGCCATGACAGCATCGGCATCGACCTGGTCGCCATGTGCGTCAACGACGTGCTGGTGCAAGGCGCCGAACCGCTGTTCTTCCTCGACTACTTCGCCACCGGCAAGCTCGACGTGGCCACCACGGTCGACGTGGTAGGCGGTATCGCGAAAGGGTGCGAAATCGCCGGTTGCGCGCTGATCGGCGGCGAAACCGCGGAAATGCCCGATATGTACCCGCCGGGCGAATACGACCTCGCCGGCTTCACCGTCGGCGCGGTGGAAAAGGCCAGGCTGATCGATGGCAGCCGCGTACGCGAAGGCGACGTGCTGATCGGCATCGCTTCGAGCGGCCCGCATTCCAACGGCTACTCGTTGGTCCGCAGGATCCTGGCCCGTGCCAACAATCCGCTGGACCTCGATATCGGCGGAGTGGAGCTCGCCGATGCGCTGATGGAACCCACGCGCATCTACGTCAAGCCGGTGCTGGAACTGCTGGCGAAACACGATATCCACGCCATGGCCCACGTCACTGGTGGCGCGCTGGTCGAAAAGATCATCCGCGTGGTGCCCAGATCCCTGGGCCTGGAGATCGATCCTTCATCGTGGCCGTTGCCACCGGTGTTCGACTGGCTGCAGCGCGAAGGGGCGGTGGCGGACAGCGAAATGTGGCGCACCTTCAATTGCGGCATTGGCTTCGTGCTGATGGTCGCGTCCGTCGACGCGGCGGCGATCGGCGCCGACCTGGATCGCCTTGGCCTTGCCCACTGGCAGATCGGCGCAGTCGCGAAAGCGGGCGACACGGAACGCTTGAAGATCGGCTGAGTGGAAACACAGGGCTCGCATCCGTCTGGTCGCAGGCCGCGCCGCATCGCCGTTCTGGTTTCCGGCCGCGGCAGCAACCTGCAGGCGATGCTGGAGGCGATTGCGGACGGGACGCTGGATGGCGAGATCGTCGGCGTGTTCTCCGACAGGCCCGATGCCCTCGCTCTGCAACGCGTGCCCGAAACACTGCGCTGGAGCGCGGACGCCCGCTCGTTCCCGGATCGTCCAGCCTTCGACCACGAGTTGGCTGCCGCAGTCGCCGCCAGCCAGCCCGACTGGGTGGTCTGCGCGGGATACATGCGCATCCTGGGCGATGCGTTCATCGACCGCTTCCGCGGACGCCTGCTCAACATCCATCCCTCGCTGCTACCGAAATACCGCGGACTGCGCACCCATGCGCGTGCGCTGGAAGCGGGCGACAACGAACACGGAGCCAGCGTGCACCTGGTGATACCTGAACTGGACGCGGGGGCGATCATCGCCCAAACCAGCGTGCCGATCTTGCCGGATGACACTGCGCAAACACTGGCCCAGCGGCTATTACCGCGCGAACACGCGTTGCTGCTGGCCGTGTTGCGCCTGGCCGTGGCCGGGCGCATTACTGAACATGGCGCGCAAGCCCGCTTCGATGGTCAGCCCTTATTTAGACCTCTGCGTCTAGATTCTGCCGCTGACCTGATGCCTGCGGAAACCGCAATCTCCCCATGACCCCCTTCCCTGCCCGCGCCTTGCTGCTCGGTATGCTGGCCTCGGCCTACCTGCCGGCATTCGCGCTCGAGCCGTTCGTGGCCAGCTACCAGGCCTTCAACGAGGGCAAGCTGGCGGGCAAGGCCACCATGCAGGTCGTGCAGAACCCGGATGCGCGCTGGCGGATCGACCTGGGCATCCGAGGCACCCGCGGCTTCGCCGGGCTGGCGGGGTTGAACATCGAGCAGAGTACGATATTCGACACCGTAGGCGAGGCGTACCGCCCGCTCAGCCAGGGCGTGGTCAAGCATGCCCTGTTCACCGGAAAGAAGACCTCCGGGGTCTACGACTGGCAGGCGCGCAGCGCGCGCTGGCAAGGCGACGTCAAGAAAGCGCGCAGTGCGGCGGTGCCGTTGCAGGACGGCGACATGAGCGCCCTGTTGATGAACCTGGCCGTGATCCGCGATGCGCAGCCGGGCAAGACATTGAATTACCGCGTGGTGGAGAACGGTCGTGCCCGCGATCACCAGTATGCAGTGGGTGAACTGACCGAGATCGTCGCCGTCGACGATCTGAGCTACGACGCGATGCGCGTGGCCCGCACCAACGGCGGCAACGACGAAACCATTTTCTGGGTCGCCAATGGCGTGCCCACACCGATCCGCATCCTGCAGCGTGAAAACGGCCAGGACACCATCGACCTGCGCCTGGTCGAATACCAAGGAGTGCCATGAACATGAATATCCGAATCCTTTCCCTGAGCCTCGCGATCGCCGCCAGCGCCCTGGCCAGCCTGCCCGCGGCCGCCATCGAGGCCTTCACCGCCGACTACCAGGCGAGTGCCATGGGCATGCAGGGCGAAGGCCAGATGTCGATCACCGCCCAAGGCAACAATCGCTGGCAGTACAGCCTCAGCATCAAGAATTCGCTGGTGGACCTTACCCAGAAAACCATATTCGACGAACAGAAAGGTTGGCTGCGCCCGCTCTCCAGCAGCGACCTGTCGCGCCTGCTGGTCAAGAAGAAGACGGTCAACACGAATTTCGACTGGGCCAAGAACCAGGCCAGCTGGAGCGGCGACGTGAAACCCGACCGCGCCGGCCCCGTCGCCCTGCAGGCCGGCGACATGGATGCACTGCTGGTCAACTTGGCCATCGTCCGTGACGTCGCCGCCGGCAAGCCTTTGAACTACCGGATGATCGAGAACGGCAAAGCCAGGCCGATGAGCTACGAGGTGGCTGGCAAGGAGAAGATCACCATCGGCAAGGAGTCGCGAGAGGCCACCAAGGTGGTGCGCACTTCCGGCAAGAAGCAGATCATCGCGTGGATAGTCGCGGGGATACCGGTACCGGCGCGCATCCTGCAACGCGAGGATGGGCAGGATTCGATCGACCTGCAGATCAAGTCCTGGCACTGACCACTGCCGGGACGGAGAAATGAAAAGCCCGGCGATGCCGGGCTTTTTTTCATTGCTTCGCGGCAGGCGCCATCGTCGTGCGGCAATCCACGCGGATGGAACGCTTGTCCTTGCGCCAATAGTAGGCACTGCATTCGCGTTGGCCTTCGCTGGTCTTGCTCACGCCCACCGCGTAGAGCGACTGCAGGATTTCCTGGCGCGTGACCTTCCCGTCGGCGTCCCAGTCCATGTCCTTGGTGGGTATGCCGCTGATGCCGGCGGCGCTGGTGAAATAGAGCCAAGCCACGCCGCTGAGCGCGATCGCAGTCAGCGCGAGCACCGCGATGCGGCGCGGAGAGAATGATTTGCGCGATTTTACCGGGACGGGACTCATGAAATGCGGCGGATCTGCGCGCCCAGTGCGCTGAGCTTTTCCTCGATGTTCTCGTAACCGCGATCGAGGTGGTAGATGCGGTCGATGATGGTGTCGCCTTCGGCCACCAGTCCGGCAAGGATCAGCGAGGCGGACGCGCGCAGGTCGGTCGCCATCACCGGTGCGCCGCTCAGCTTTTCGACGCCGCGGACGATGGCGGTGTGGCCTTCGACGCGGATGTCCGCACCCACGCGCAGCAGTTCGTTGACGTGCATGAAGCGATTTTCGAAGATGGTTTCGTTGATCACGCCCACGCCGTCGGCAATGCAGTTCATGGCCATGAACTGCGCCTGCATGTCGGTGGGGAACGCCGGATACGGCGCAGTGGTCAGGCTGACCGCGCGCGGCCGCTTGCCGTGCATGTCCAGGGTGATGGTGTCGGCTGTGGTTTCGATCGAGGCGCCGGCTTCAGTGAGCTTGTCCAGCACCGCGTCCAGGGTGTCGCCACGCGCGCGGCGGGCGACGATCCTGCCGCCGGTCATCGCTGCGGCCACCAGGAAGGTGCCGGTTTCGATCCGGTCCGGCAGCACCGCATGGCGGCCGCCCGACAGGCGCTCAACGCCATGCACGACGATGCGCGAAGTCCCCGCGCCCTCGATCTTCGCGCCGAGGGCGATCAGGCAATCGGCCAGGTCGGTGACTTCCGGCTCCATCGCCGCGTTTTCCAGCACCGTGGTTCCTTCGGCCAGGGTCGCGGCCATCAGTACGTTTTCGGTGCCGGTGACGCTGACCATGTCGAACACATAGCGCGCGCCCTTCAGGCGTTTCGCGGTGGCCTTGATGAAGCCGTTCTCGACGCTGATCTCCGCACCCAGCGCCTGCAGGCCCTTGATGTGCTGGTCGACCGGACGCGAGCCGATCGCGCAACCGCCCGGCAGCGACACTTCGGCGGCCCCGAACCGGGCCAGCAACGGCCCCAGCACCAGGATCGAGGCGCGCATGGTCTTGACCAGCTCGTAGGGCGCGACGTGCTGGTTGACCGTACGCGGGTCGACCGTGATCGCGCTGCCCTTGGACAGCGTGCCTTCGTCGATGCTGATGCCCGCCCCCAGTTCGCCCAGCAGCTTCACCGTGGTGACCACGTCGTGCAGGTGCGGCACGTTGGTGATTTCCACCGGCGCATCGGCCAGCAAGGTGGCGCACAGGATCGGCAACACGGCGTTCTTGGCGCCGGAGATGGTGACTTCGCCGTGGAGCGGATTGCCGCCGGTGACTACGATCTTCTGCATGGGAAGGTGGGACTCGGGAATTGGAAGTGGAGACCGGCAGGCGATCGCCTGCCAGAAGGATCAATGCGTGCGTGCGGCTTCTTCGGGAGTCACGGTTTTCAAGGCCAGCGCATGGATCGCGCCGCCCATCAGCTCGCCCAAGGTGGCGTACACCAGGCGGTGACGGGCCAGGGGCAACTTGCCGCTGAAGGCCACCGATACCACGGTCGCCTCGAAATGCACGCCATCGTCGCCCTGCACCTGCACTTCAGCCCCCGGCAGCCCGGTTTCTATCAGTTTACGGATGGTTTCGGCGTCCAACGTGCTTTTCCTAATAAAATGAACGGCCATTCTAACCCCCGCCCGGCACCCGCATGCCCGAGTCGCTCCCCCAAGCCCAAGCCGTCACCGACGCAAGCCTCGCGGCCAGCGGCCGCCGCGTGGTCGAAATCGAGGCGCAGGGACTGGATGCCGTCGCGGCGCGGATCGACGGGGCGTTCTCCGCCGCCTGCCGGCTGGTGCTGGCATCGAAGGGCCGCGTAGTCGCCACCGGCATGGGCAAGTCCGGGCACATCGCGCGCAAGATCGCCGCGACCCTGGCCTCGACCGGCACTCCGGCGTTCTATGTGCACCCGGGCGAAGCCGGGCATGGCGACCTGGGCATGATCACCGATGCGGACGTGGTGCTGGCGTTGTCGTATTCAGGCGAATCGGATGAAATCCTGACCCTGCTGCCGGTCCTCAAGCGCCAGGGCAATCCACTGATCTCAATGACCGGCAGGCCACAGTCCACCCTCGCGCGCGAAGCCGACGTGCATCTGGATGTCAGCGTGCCCGCGGAAGCCTGCCCGCTGGACCTCGCTCCCACCAGCAGCAC
>JAKFDG010000166.1:0-4137 GCA_036677285.1 Pseudoxanthomonas sp. | reverse complement strand
TTGGTGCCGCCCTTGGCCAGCGACTGGTGCACGTGCATGCCGCTGCCGTTGTCGCCGACGATCGGCTTGGGCATGAAGGTGGCGGTCTTGCCGTTGCGGAAAGCCACGTTCTTGACGATGTACTTCATCGTCAGCAACTCATCCGCTTTCTTGACCAACGAATTGAACTTGGTGCCGATCTCGCACTGGCCGGCGGTGGCGACTTCGTGGTGGTGCACTTCCACTTCGATGCCGACCTGCTCCAGGGTCTTGCACATCTCGGCGCGGATGTCGTGCAGGGTGTCGGCCGGGGCGACCGGGAAGTAACCGCCCTTCACGCCCGGGCGATAGCCGCTGTTGCCACCCTCGTACTTGGTGCCGCTGTTCCAGGCCGCTTCTTCCGATTCGATCTTGAAGAAGGTGTTGCCCATGTCGTTGGCGTAGCGCACCGAATCGAAGATGAAGAATTCCGGCTCCGGACCGAAGAAGGCCTGGTCGGCGATGCCGCTGGATTTCAGGAAGGCCTCGGCGCGCTTGGCGATGCCGCGCGGGCAGCGCGAGTAGCCCTGCATGGTCGCCGGGTCGAGGATGTCGCAGGTCAGGACCACCGTAGGATCGGCGGTGAACGGATCCAGGTAGGCGGTGCTGGCGTCGGGCAGCAGGACCATGTCCGATTCGTTGATGCCTTTCCAGCCGCTGATCGAGCTGCCGTCGAACATGCGCCCGTCCTCGAACAGCGAGGCGTCGACGATGTTGGCCGGGAAGGTGACGTGGTGTTGCACGCCACGCGGGTCGGCGAAGCGCAGGTCGACGAATTCGACCTTATTGTCCTTGATCAGTTTTTCGACTTTGTCCGCAGACATGGGAAGACCTCGGTTTGGAAGTAAGTGAGAAGGGGTAAAGCAAGCGACGTGCCAATCTTTCGTATCAATTAACTTATTGATCTACAAGTAAATTATTTATCTTCGCGCTACATTTTGCACCATGATAGGGAGTAAAATCCAAGCAATGCCCCTATTTGGTGCTTTGTCGAATCCTTTATGCTTGGCGGCGTCTTACAGCCTGCTTCCAGCGGCCGCTGACCTCTGACATCTCTCCGACAGGCCGGGATCCACTGTTGTCGTTCCTGTCTTTGGCTTCTGGAAAAAACCTTGAAACAAGGCAACGTCAGGATGGACGACCGGCGGCGCCGGGCAGCGCTTCCGGCTAGCGTCGGGACGATGCGCAAAAAACACTCCCTATCCCCTATCCGCATTTTCCAATGACCGATCTGTTCGCCGCCCTGCTGCTTGGCATCATCGAAGGCATCACCGAATTCCTGCCGATCTCCAGCACCGGGCACCTGCTCATCGCCGAACGCTGGCTGGGCCATCGCAGCGACCTGTTCAATATCGGCATCCAGGCTGGCGCGATCCTGGCGGTGGTACTGATCTACCGGCAGCGGTTGCGGCAATTGGCCATGAGTTTCCTGCGCCCGACCGAGGCTTCGTCGGTCTATGGCCAGGCGCCGCGCGATTACGCGTACAAGCTCGGAGTCGCCTTCGCCGTCACCGCGGTGCTCGGCGTCTTGGTCAAGAAACTGGGCTTCGAACTGCCGGAAGACGTGGCCCCGGTCGCATGGGCGCTGGTCCTCGGCGGGGTGTGGATGATCGCGGCCGAACACTTCGCCGCCAAGCACGCGCAGGCGCTGGGCGAGCGCAGCACGATCACCTGGACAGTGGCGATCCTGGTCGGCATCGCCCAGGTGCTCGCAGGCGTGTTCCCGGGCACCTCGCGCTCGGCGGCGACGATCTTCGTGGCATTGCTGGCGGGAACCACCAAGCGCGAGGCGGCGACCGAGTTCGCCTTCCTGGTCGGCATCCCCACCATGTTCGCGGCCACCGGCTACGAACTGATCGACGTGCTGCAGTCGGGCGAGGCGGCCAACGAGGACTGGACCGCGTTCACCGTCGCCTTCATCGCCTCGGCCGTCACCGCCTTCATTGCGGTGAAGTGGCTGCTGAACTACATCCACAACCACCGCTTCACCGGGTTCGCGATCTATCGCTTCGTGCTGGGCGCGGCATTGCTGTTGCTGATGCCGGCGGAAAGCTGATCCGAGATCGTTCTTCACCCCGAGTCACGGGGTCGTGCGTTCTCATGGCCTCACCGTCGAGGAGACCGAAATGAAACGCCACCTGCTACTCCTGCTTCCGCTTGCCCTGGCTGCCTGCGCCCGACCGGCAGCGGACGCCCCGATACCCGCTGCCGATACCCCCGCCGCGACGGTTGCGGACACCGGTCTGCTGACCGGCTACCACTGGCGGCTCACTGACGCCAACGATGCCTCGGGCAAACGCATCGATGCCTTGTTCGCAAGAGCGGACAAACCGCTGCAACTCGATTTCAGCGAGGGTCGGTTGGGCGTCAGCAACACCTGCAACCGCATGGGCGGCGGCTACACCGTCGAAGGCAACCAGCTGAAACTCGGCGACCTGGCCTCGACGCTGATGGCCTGCACCGACAGCAAGCTGATGGCACTGGACCAGGAAGCCGGCAAGCGCCTGCAAGGCGCGCTTGGTTTCGCCTTGCAAGGTGGCGACTCGCCGCAATTGACTCTGACCAGCGCTTCCGGTGACACGCTGGCGTTCACCGGCGAGCCCACCGCCGAAACCCGCTACAGAGGCAAGGGCGAAACCGCCTTCCTTGAAGTGGCCGCGCAGACCAAACCCTGCAGCCACCCGCTGATCCCCGACAAGCAATGCCTGCAGGTGCGCGAGATCGCTTACGACGACAAGGGCATCAAGACCACGACCGGCGAATGGCAGAACTTCTACCAGGACATCGAGGGCTACGCGCACGAACCCGGTGTCCGCAACGTTGTGCGGGTGAAGCGCTACGCGATCAAGAACCCGCCCGCAGACAGCAGCTCAATCGCCTACGTGCTGGACATGGTGGTCGAGTCGGAGGTGGTGAAGCCGTAATCCGGAGTCGCGACCGTGGATCCGGTTCGCGACTCACGCTCCTGCGACGGAGTTCTAGACCTTGGCGTTCAGCGAATACGTGCCGTAAACCGAGGCTTCTGCCAGCACGTGCTGGTGCATGGCCCGGAACACGTCGGACGCAGTGAATCGCTGCGGTAAATCGAGCTTCTCCACGTCCAGCGCGAACAGCCGGAAGAAATACCGGTGCATGCGCAGGTCGTTGAACGGCGGATACGGACCGTCGTAGCCGTAGTAGTCGCCGCCCATGTCGGCATCGCCGGCGAACCAGCCGGTGTAGTCGTTCAGGCCCTGGCGCGAGCCAGGCGGACCCGGCGGATCCAGCTTGCCCCGGGCGGTGACGCCATCGCTGCAGCTGCCGGCAGCGATGACCCGCGTGTCCGCGGCGATATCGATCACCGTCCAGTGGATGAAGTCCGCGCGCACCTGGTCCACCGGGATTTCCAGATCGTCGCGACCGACCGTTTCCGGCACCGTCGGCGCATCCGGATCGATGCACAGCAGGGCGAAGGATTTCGTGCCTGCCGGCACCTCGTCCCAGGCCAGGTGCGGATTGCGGTTGGCCGCGAAGCCGTCGGCCTGGCCCATGGCGAATCCGGCCGGGATCGGCTTGCCGCTCTCGAAACTGTCGCTGCGGATATGCATGGATGCTCCCTCCTCTGGGCAACAGGCCTGTCGTATCAGTTTTCCGGATAACCCAGGCGCACCGCGACCGGGGTGAGCATGGCGAACGGATCGGCCAGTACCTGCGCGTATTCGCGCCAGTGTCCCGCCGGGAAGCGTACCGGGCCCAACGCGGGCGGCGCGGGGATAGTCAGTTGCATCGCTTCGCCGATCGCCTTTGCCGCGGCCTGCGGGTCATTGCCAATGAGGTCGGTGCGCACCACGCGATTGGGGTACCACTGCTCCTCGACCAGGCTGGCCACCTGGTTCAGCACGATCGCCAGCCACCCGGCCGCGCGCTGCGGCGCGGGCATCGCGAACGGCATCGCCGTGCCGAACGCCAGCCACTCCAGCAACATGTCGCGCGGATCGCGAACCGCGATCATCAGCATGCCTTCGCGTACATGCGGACGCAGCGCCGTCAGCAGGGCGTTGTCCCACCATGGCAGCCAGTCGAAGATGTGCCCGCCCTGCACCCCACGCGACGGCAACGCCGCGCGCCACTGCGCCACCA
>JAKFDG010000165.1:0-2416 GCA_036677285.1 Pseudoxanthomonas sp. | reverse complement strand
AGGCGAGCACGAACCGGGATACATCGACGCGTACTACGGCCCGGCGGAGTGGGCGGAACAGGCAAAGAGCTCAAAGCGTTCCTTGCCGGACCTGCGCGCAATGACGGACCAGCTCATCCGGCGCGTGGAAGTTGTCGAGGCCGCCTCGCTCTCTGCTTTGGAAGTGCGCAGGAAGAGACTCCTCGTCGCCCAGCTGATCGCCGCCCGGACCCGCATGGCGATGATGTCGGGCGAGAAGCTGGGCTTCGATGATGAAGCCGAGGGCTTGTACGGCTTCCGACCGCAACTGAAGCCGTTGTCCGCCTACGACCCGGTCCTCGCAAAACTCGACAGACTCCTGCCGGGCACGGCCCCGCTCTGGCAGCGGGTGGACGATCTCGCCAAGCAGACCGAAATCCCGCACGACCGCCTCGATCCGGTGATGCGCGCGGCCATCGATGAGTGCAAGCGCCGCACCGTGGCGCATATCCGGCTTCCTGCCAACGAGACGTTCACCCTGGAGCTCGTCACCGGGCAGCCCTGGTCCGGATACAACTGGTACAAGGGCAACGCACTCAGCCTGATCCAGATCAACACGGATCTGCCCGTGCTGATGAGCCGGGTGGTGGACCTCGGCTGCCACGAGGGATACCCGGGACACCACGTGTTGAACATGCTGCTCGAGCAACGCCTGTACAAGGAACGGGGCTGGGTCGAGTTCACCGTGTATCCGCTCTATAGCCCCATGTCCTTCATCGCCGAAGGATCGGCCAACTTCGGTATCGAGCTGGCCTTCGAAGGCCGCGAGCGGGAAAGGTTCGAGAAGGACGTGCTGTATCCAATGGCGGGACTGGACCCCGGACTGGCGGTTCGCGATACCGAGCTGCAGCGCGTGCGCGGCGAATTGGCCGGAGCCAGGCTGGCTATCGCCAAGGAATATCTGGATGGCCGCATCAGTCGCCCCGAGGCGGTGTTGCTGGCGCAGAAATACCAGCTGCTGTCGCCGGTTCGCGCAGAGCAGTCGATCGCCTTCGCCGACAGGTACCGCAGCTACGTCATCAACTACGGACTGGGCCTGGACCTGGTCAGGGACTACGTCCATTCCGCCGGAAAGAGCCAGGAGGCGCGATGGGCGGCTATGGAACGGATTCTTTCGGAACCGACGGTTCCCGCGGACCTGCTGCCTGGATTGGATCAAAAGTAGCTGCGTCCGCGAGACCGGCGAATGAGGCCGCCGCCGTGTGAGCCTATGCCCGATCAATCAGGTGCGGAGGATCGGCCGGACCGTCCTTGCGCCAGCCCAGGAGGCGGGTGGCATAGAGGCTGCGGAACAGGCAGATGGCGCGGGCACGGTGCGCCGTCAGCCAGAACCAGCCGGCGCACATCGCGATGAATGCCGCCAGCAACCACGGATGCGGCACATCCAGGCGCATCGCCTGCCCGGCCACCAGGCCGCACACCAGGCTGAAGAACGCCAGCGCGCACGCGGCCTGGGTCGGCCCGAAACCACCTTCCATCATCAGATGATGGATATGGTTGCGGTCGGCAATGAACGGCGACTTGCGTTGGCAGATGCGTCGCACCATCAGCACGAGGCAGTCCATGACCGGCACCGGCACGAACCACAGCACCAGCACCGGGTTGACCGGATGTCCGGGGTTCTGGGTCAGGCGGAACGCCATCCAGGCAATCACGAAGCCGAGGAACGCGCTGCCGGCATTGCCCATGAAGATCTTGGCCCTGCGCTGCCACGGGAAGCGCATGTTGAAGACCAGGAACGCGGCGACGGCGCCGAGCAGGATCATCATCCGTTGCGCTATCAGGACATTGCCCGAATAGAGCGCCGCCGCCATCAGCATCAACAAGGCGGCGGCCACCAGCATGCCGGCGAGGCCATCGGCCCCGTCGATCATGTTGATCGCATTGATGATGCCCACCGTTGCGAACACGGTGAACGGCACCGCCAGCGTGCCCAGCGATGTCGGCTCGAGGCCGAACACCGGTCCCAGCTGCTCCACGCGCACCCCTCCGGCATGGACCATGATCAGCGCGGCCACTACCTGCGCCAGGACGCGCCAGTACCAGCGCAGGTCGTAACGGTCATCCGCCAGGCCGACGATGATCAACAACACCGAGCAGATGCAGAACGCGAGCATCGATTGCGTGGGATTGCCCAGCATCGACAGCGAGACCACGACGACGCCCACGACCATCGCCAGGCCGCCGGTGATCGGCGTCGGATGTGCGTGGTCTTTGCGGCCCTGCGGAAAATCCAGCAGGTTCCAGCGATGTGCCATGGGCTTGAGCAGCCATAACACCAGGAAAGTCAATGCGGCAGCCGCGAGCCCCCTCTCGACGCCTACCCCTTCGAACACGACGAGCCTCTCTTCCAGATCCCCACCCAGTGCACCAATGGTACGTGACTTTCATCACATAC
>JAKFDG010000164.1:0-2745 GCA_036677285.1 Pseudoxanthomonas sp. | reverse complement strand
CGACCCAAGCCGCCGAAGTGAATATACGAGTTACCCGCAGCGCACATCCGTGCGCCGCTCTACCTGGAGTGCAACTATGAAGATCACGCTTAGTTTTATGTCAGGTTTACTTGCCTTGCCTTGTCGGCGGCGCAAGTCGATGCTCAATCCGTAGCATCAGGACAGTGCAAGGGCGTGCAGATTTACGGTGATGGGGAGGTCCCGATACAGATCGCGGCCAAGCAGATTCGTTCTGTCAGCTCGGCCAAAAGCCTGATCGATTACAACGTCAGTCTTGGTTCAAACAACAGTATGGAGTCGCTGTGCATGACGGGCGGCGGAGCAGTGGTGCTCACCCTGCAGGATCCGTCGCGATATTCATTCCGGGATATCCGCTTCGAGTATCCCTACGGCTTCGAGCCGACGGCAAGCCCCTTCAAGTTGGCTGTGATCCATTCAGACAGCGTGGTTTTTCACATGCGCTCTAGCCCTATTTCGGACGGGCTGTCGTTCAAATACGCGATAACCGTTAAGGACTTGCAGACAGGGGCAATCCTAGTGATTGACCCGCAGGTCACCAACAAGCCGCAATAAGCATGGCCCACTCGCGGCGCACATATGTGCGCCGCGACGGTAACTGTGAAGGATGTGCAGACGGGGTTGGTGATTGGCCAACAACAGGCCCGAAGCCGCCGTGAGCGGGTAATGTTGCCCGCGTCCTGCTCAGGTATCGTCCGCGCGAAACGCATCCCGCAGCCAGGTGATGCGCGGCGCCTGCGGATCGCCATCGGCTTCGACCACGTCGAAGCGGCACGCCGCGTGCGCGTATTCGCGATGCTCGCCGAGGAACAGCTGCGCCGCATGCACCAGCCTGCGGCGCTTGCCGCTGTCCACCGAGGCCGCGCCGCCACCGAAGACCTGCGACTGGCGATAACGCACTTCCACGAACACCAGCGTGTCGCCATCGCGCCCGCTGCGATCAAGCATCACCAGGTCGAGTTCGCCGCCGCGATAACGCACATTCGCGGCGACCTCGCGCAGGCCCGCACTCACGAGCGCGTCGCGCGCCGCCGATTCGGCCAGATTGCCGCGCGCCTTGCGGTCGACCGCGGTGCGGTCAGTCACCGCCGGCAATGGGCGCCGCGCGACCGCCGTTGAAGGTGGACCATGCGGGCGTGCGGATCACGTTGCCGAACCCGTCGAGCCTGAGCACGCCGGTGGCGCCTCTCACCTCGGCGTTGGCGCCGGTCGCCAGTTTTTCCAGATAGGCGGTCAGCAGCCACGCGTCATAGCCGAAGGCGAACAGACGCGCCGCCGGTCCGCGTGCGGTCGGCAGGTTGGCACCGGCCGTGCTCGCCGCCGGCAGGCCGGCGACGCCGCGCGCGGTCCAGACCTCGGTTGGATACACGATGCCGTCCAGCACGCTGTCCTGTTCCGGTTTGCCGGTGCCGGAAATGAGTTGCGAGGTGGCGACGCGGCTCTTGCCGGACAAACCGGCGAGCGCCAGTTGCGGAGCGATGGCGCGGGCGGTGCCGCCCTTGATCGCGAGGAACACCGCGTCGACGCCGTGCTGTGCCGCAGTACTTAGATTGGTGGAGATGTTTCCAGGCGTTTCGCCCACGCTCACGGCATCCGTCACCGTGCCACCACGTTCGGTGAAACGTTCGCGGAAGGCAGCCGCGGCGCGCCGGCCGTTGTCGTCGTTGCCGCTGATGATCAGGGCGGTGCGACGTTCGCGGCTGAGCAGGTATTCGGCGGCGATGATGCCGTCGTCCTCGGGCGCCAGCGAAAAACCGGCGTTGCCCGGCGGCGGCGTACCCACGCCGCGATTCAGTGCGAGCGTCGGCACCGACAGGCTGGAGTCGCGGAACACGGCGCTGACTTCATCGCGGCCCAACGGCCCGACGATGAAATCCGCGCCCGCCGCGGCGGCCTTGCCGTAGGCATCGATGGCGCCCGCGGCGGTGCCGGCGGTGTCGTAGAAATTGATCTCGGGTTTGCGCCGGCTCTCGCCGTAATAGCCGGCGAGCAATCCATCGCGCACCGGCGCCGAGGCCGTCGCCAGTTGTCCGGACAGCGGCAGCAGCACCGCCAGCTTGACCGGCGGGCGATAGCCGTCGCGTTCGGCGGCGGGGCGGTTGTTCAGGTCGAAGCGCCACTGCGCGCTGCGGTCGAACGGACGCGGCAACGGCAGGCCACGATTCAACAACGCCCGTCCGGCGAAGGCATACAGTGGATCGCCGACCGGCAATGCGGCCGCTTCACGCGCGAGAGTGGCGTTGTCGATCCCGGCGAGCAGGCGTTCGATAGCGCGCGCGTTGTCGGTCTTGGCCTGGCCGGTCAGGGTGGCATCGTTGCGGGCCAGTTCGGCTGCATTGGCGAGTGCGCCGGTGACGGCTGCGCTCGGCCGTCCGGGGCCGCTGACCTGGGTGGTGGCGCAGCCGGCGAACAGCGCCGCCAGCAACAGCAGGGGGAAGATCCTTCCGAATCGCTTATCCATGGGCGTAACTCAGCGGCCGTGCGGGGGAACGGGCTAGGATTGTACCTTCGGCGGCGCTGGACCGCGTTCAGGCCCGAGTCCAAGGAATCCGTGATGCCCGCTGGAACACTGTTCATCGTCGCCACGCCCATCGGCAACCTTGCCGACCTCTCGCCCCGCGCTCTGGAAACCCTGAAAACCGTGGCCGCGATCTGCGCCGAGGACACCCGCCATACCCGTCAGTTGCTTTCCCATTTCGGCATCGACCGGCCGCTGCTGGCGTTGCA
>JAKFDG010000163.1:0-3450 GCA_036677285.1 Pseudoxanthomonas sp. | reverse complement strand
GACGGCGCCGGCAAGCAGCACACGGCCACCTCGTTCTCGTGGGAGAAGACCGACAAGGCCGAGGAACTGCGCAAGGCCGCCGGTTTGAAGTAAGCGTTTGCTTCTCCCGCCGGGAGAAGGCATCAAGGACGGGCCGCCTAGCGGCCCGTTCTGTTTTTCCGAAACTCGTGCCGTGAATGCCGATTGGATCGCCCGCCGTGAATAGCCCTGCCGAAAAGAACAGCGAAACCGCCGCCGAATCCACATTGGAACTGCTGGAATCGATCGCCGCCGACCGCACCGTGCTGGACACTTGGCCGGAGCCGGAACGCGTGCGTCTGCACAAGGCCATCGCCTCGATCTACCACCCCGAACCGAAGCTGCGCAGGAAGAAGACCAAGGAGCTGGAACGCGAGCGCCACGCCGAAAAGCTGCGCCGCGCCGATGCCCTGCTCGACCAGACCGGCATCCGCACCCTGCGTCGCGCTCCGGTGTTCACCACGCCGAACTATTTCCCGCCTGCCGGATTCATCGCCCAGGACAGCGTGGAGGAAGTGCGCGAGCCACTGGAGTCGCCCGAGCTTCGCCATTGCTACGTGTGCAAGAAGAAGTACACGCTCGTGCATCACTTCTACGACCAGATGTGCCAGGAGTGCGCGGAGTTCAATTTCTTCAAGCGTACCGAGCTGGCGGACCTGACCGGGCGTGTCGCGCTGCTGACCGGCGGACGGGTGAAGATCGGCTACCAGGCCGGGCTCAAGTTGTTGCGTGCCGGCGCGCATCTGGTTGTCACCACGCGTTTCGCGCGCGATTCGGCCGCGCGCTATGCGCAGGAGCCGGATTTCGAACAGTGGGCTCACCGGCTGGAAGTATTCGGCCTGGACCTGCGCCACACGCCGAGCGTGGAAGCGTTCTGCCGCGAGCTGTCGACGAAGTACTCGCGCCTGGATTTCATCATCAACAACGCCTGCCAGACCGTGCGCCGTCCGCCGGAGTTCTATGCGCACATGATGGAGGCTGAAACCGCCGCGCTGCACGACACGCCCGAACACGTGCGCAAGCTGCTGGGCAGTTATGAGGGCCTGCGCAGCCACAACCTGCTGCCGGAAGCCTCCGCGTTGCAATCCGCGGTAGTCCGCGGCCTTTCCGATACCACGGGGCTCACCCACGCCGCCGAACTGTCGCAGGTGCCACTGCTGGCCGAGGAACTGCTGGGCCAGAAGCACCTGTTCCCCGAAGGCAGGCTGGACCAGGACCTGCAGCAGGTCGACCTGCGCGGCCGCAATTCGTGGCGCCTGCAGATGGCCGAAGTGCCTTCGGTGGAATTGCTGGAGGTGCAGCTGGTGAATGCGATCGCGCCGTTCCTGATCAATGCGCGCCTGAAGCCGCTGATGCTGCGCACCGCCGATCGCGACAAGCACATCGTCAACGTGTCGGCGGTGGAGGGCCAGTTCTACCGCAACTTCAAGACCACCCGACATCCGCACACCAACATGGCCAAGGCCGCGCTGAACATGATGACGCGCACCGCAGCGGCGGATTACCACGGCGATGGCATCCACATGAACAGCGTCGACACCGGCTGGGTGACCGACGAGGATCCGGTCGAGCTCGCCGCGCGCAAGACCGTGGAGGAACGCTTCCACCCGCCGCTGGACATCGTCGACGGCGCCGCGCGCATCGTCGACCCGATCATCCATGGCATCAACACCGGCGAGCACGTGTGGGGGCAGTTCCTGAAGGACTACCGGCCAACGGATTGGTAACAGCGCCTCGCCGTCTTTCGATCCTGCACCCGCCGAGCGACCTCGGCTCCACTCTCAGCCCGCCGGTTACAATAAGCCCATGTCCCTAATGCAACTGCAGCGCGTCGACTTCAGCATCGGCGGCCCGCTCCTGCTCGAACACGTCGACCTCACCCTGGAACCCAACGAGCGCGTCTGCATCGTAGGGCGCAACGGCGCGGGCAAATCCACGCTGATGCGGCTGCTGGCCGGAGAGATCACCCCGGATGATGGCGAAGTTCGCCTGCAGAACGGCGTGGTGGTCGCGCGCATGGCCCAGGAAGTGCCGCAGGACACCAGCGGCACGGTGTTCGACGTGGTCGCCGAAGGCCTGGGCGACCTCGGCCATCTGCTGGCGCTCTACCACCACGCGCTGCACGACGGCGACATGGAAGCCATGGGAGATGCGCAGGAAAAGATCGAGGCCCAGCACGGCTGGGACCTGGACCTGCGCGTGCAGCAGGTGCTGACCAAGCTGGAACTGCCGGAAGACGCCGACTTCGCCGCGCTGTCCGGCGGTATGAAGCGCCGGGTGCTGCTGGCCCAGGCGCTGGTGCGCAAGCCGGACATCCTGCTGCTGGACGAACCGACCAACCACCTGGACATCGACGCGATCGCCTGGCTGGAAGGATTCCTCAAGCAGTTCGAAGGCAGCATCGTCTTCGTCACCCACGACCGCAGCTTCCTGCGTGCGCTGGCCACGCGCATCGTCGAGATCGACCGTGGCCAGGTCACCAGCTGGCCTGGCGACTACGAGAACTACCTGCGCCGCCGCGAGGAACGCCTGCATGCCGAGGCGCAGGAGAACGCGCGTTTCGACAAGCTGCTGGCACAGGAAGAAATCTGGATCCGCCAGGGCATCAAGGCGCGCCGTACCCGCAACGAGGGCCGCGTGACCGCCCTGAAGGCGATGCGTCGCGAACGCCAGCAGCGTCGCGAGCTCGGCGGCAACGTGCGCATGGAAGTCTCGGCCGCGCAGAACTCCGGCAAGAAGGTCATCGAGATCAAGGACATCACCCAGGCCTACGACGGCCGCGTGCTGCTGGACAATGTCTCGACGACGATCATGCGCGGCGACCGCGTCGGCATCATTGGTCCCAACGGCGCTGGCAAGTCCACGTTGCTGAAGATCCTGCTGGGCGAGCTGCAACCGCAACACGGTGAAGTCACGCTGGGCACCGGCCTGCAGGTCGCCTATTTCGACCAGCACCGCAGCCAGCTCAACGACAGCCTCAATGCGCTGGAGAACGTCGCCGAGGGCCGCGACTTCATCGAGGTCAACGGCACCCGCAAGCACATCATCGGCTACCTGCAGGATTTCCTGTTCTCGCCGGAACGCGCGCGCGCGCCGATCACCCGCCTGTCCGGCGGCGAACGCAACCGGCTGCTGCTGGCCAAGCTGTTCGCGCAGCCCTCCAACCTGCTGGTGATGGACGAACCCACCAACGACCTGGACGTGGAAACGCTGGAACTTCTGGAAGAACTGCTGGGCGAATACAAGGGCACGCTGTTGCTGGTCAGCCACGACCGCGAATTCATCGATAACGTGGTCACCAGCACCCTGGTGCTGGAAGGCCAGGGCCGTCTGGCCGATTACGTGGGCGGCTACACCGACTGGGTGCGCCAGCGCCCGAACGCCTTGTTCAACGCAGAATCCGCCTCGCCCGTGAAGGCATCGCCCAGCCCG
>JAKFDG010000162.1:0-6473 GCA_036677285.1 Pseudoxanthomonas sp. | reverse complement strand
TCTTCCTTGCCGTGCTTGGCGATGACCACCGCCACGTCGTGCTCCTTGCCCAGCTTCAGTTCCGGGATCTCGACGCCGTTCGGCAGCTTGAGGTCCGACAAGTGGATCACGGTGCCCACATCCAGCGTGGACAGGTCGATCTCGATGAACTCCGGCAGGTCCTTCGGCAGGCAGCTGATCTCGACTTCGTTCAACTCGTGGGTGACCACGACCTCGGCAGCCTTGCCGGCCGGCGACTTGTCTTCGTTGAGGAAGTGCAACGGCACCGAAACGCGCAGGGCCTCGTTCTCGTTCACGCGCTGGAAGTCCAGGTGCATGATCTGCTGCTTGAACGGATGGCGCTGCATGTCACGCAGCAGCACCTTCTGCACGTCGCCGTTGAGGCTCAGGTCCAGGATCGAGGCGTAGAACCAGTCGTTCTGGCTGGCCAGCCAGACATCGTTGTGGTTCAGCTGGATGCTGACCGGCTTGAGTTCGCCACCGTAAACGATGGCCGGCACGGTACCGGCGTGACGCAGGCGGCGGCTCGCACCCTTACCCTCGTCTTCGCGGCGCTGCACCTTGATTTCATGTGTGGTTGCCATTTTCTTTACTACCTTCATTGAATGAACCGCCTCGCGGCGATTTGGATAGCTCACCCGCGACCAGGTGAGCTAGTGAGGCGGGCAGCCGGATGGCTGCCCGCCGATTGCGTTAGTCCACGTAAAGCGAACTGACCGATTCGCCAAAGGCGATACGGCGGATGGTTTCGGCCAGCAGCTCGGCCACGCTGAGCTGGCGGATCTTGCTGCAGGCCCGTGCCTCGGCCGACAGCGGGATGGTGTCGGTGACCACCAGCTCATCCAGCTCCGAGCCGTTGAGGTTGCCGATCGCCGGCCCCGACAGCACCGGATGGGTGCAGTACGCGGCGACCTTGGTCGCGCCGCGCGCCTTAAGGGCGGCGGCGGCGGCGCACAAGGTGCCCGCGGTGTCGACGATGTCGTCGACCAGCACGCAGGCCTTGCCTTCCACGTCGCCGATGATGTTCATCACCGTGGCCACGTTGGCGCGTGGACGGCGCTTGTCGATGATCGCCAGGTCGGCGTCGTCCAGGCGCTTGGCCACGGCCCGCGCGCGCACCACGCCGCCGACGTCCGGCGACACCACGATCAGGTTTTCCGTGCCGTAGGCCCGCCAGATGTCGGCGAGAAGCAGCGGCGACGCATATACGTTGTCGACCGGCATGTCGAAGAAGCCCTGGATCTGGTCGGCATGCAGGTCCACGGTCAACACCCGGTCCGCGTTGACCGCCGTGAACATCTTCGCCGCGACCTTGGCCGTGATCGGCACCCGCGACGAACGCGGGCGGCGATCCTGGCGCGCATAGCCGAAGTACGGCACCACCGCGGTGACGCTGGCCGCCGAGGCGCGCTTGAGCGCATCCACCAGCACCAGCAATTCGACCAGGTTCTCCGCGCTCGGCGCGCAGGTCGGCTGGATCACGAACACTTCCTGCCGACGCACGTTCTCCTCGATCTCCACCTGCACTTCGCCGTCGGAGAAGCGCGACACCATCGCCTTGCCCTGGCGGATGCCGAGCTCGCGGCAGATGCTGGCCGCCAACGGCTTGTTGGCGTTGCCGGAAAAGACAAGCAGGTTGCGTTCGTCTTGCATGTCGTGGATCCGGAAGGGTTGCGCTGGTCTTGGAAAGCACGTGCACGAGGGCGCGGACTTCGCGGGGAACTGTTATTGCCGGTATTGCTGGCTGGGGCGGTAGGATTCGAACCTACGAAATGCCGGGATCAAAACCCGGTGCCTTAGGCCTCTTGGCGACGCCCCAGTGATTAAAATTCCTTCGCCAGGGACGCATGCAACGGCGAGCGATCCGCGCCCGCCACGATCCATGCGCGCAGCCCTTGCGGCAAATCCGCGAGCGCGGCCTCGGCAGAGGCGCGATCGGTGAATTCGACGAAGCAACCGCTGCCGGACCCGGTGAGGCGTGGCGTGCCGATCCGCGAAAGCGCTGCGAACACGGCCTCGATGGCAGGTTCGCGGCGACGCAGGACCGGCTCGAACGCATTGCCGAGCAAATTTCCCGAAACGAAGTCGGCTATTTTCGCGGGTGCAGCATTCCGCGTCAAATCAGGAGCTTGGAACAACTCCCCCGTCGGGACGTGGATGCCGGGATCGGCCACTACATACCAGGCCGACGGGAGCTCGATCGGGGTCAGCATCTCGCCCACCCCTTCGGCCCAGGCATTGTCGCCACGCACGAACACCGGCACGTCTGCGCCCAGCTGCAGGCCGAGCCGGGCCAGCCGGGCCAGTTCGAAATCGAGGCCCCATAGCCGGTTCAGGACCACTAGCACGGTGGCGGCATCGGACGAGCCGCCGCCAAATCCGCCGCCTGCCGGAATACGTTTTTCGACGGAGATATCTGCACCTTTATAGATCTTAGCTTCAGATTGCAGCAATCCTGCGGCCCGAACCGCCAGATCATCGGCTTCTGCCACCCCTGCGACCGACTCACCGTGGCGGACGATCCGCCCGTCGTCACGGACCCGCAGGTGGAGGCTGTCACCCCAATCCAGCAACCGGAACACGGTCTGCAGGCTGTGGTAGCCATCGTGCCGCCGCCCGGTGATCCGCAGGAACAGGTTCAATTTGGCCGGCGCGGGCCAGGCCGACCAGCCCTCCGCGATCGGGAACCCGCTCATTGGAGCCCGCTCATGGGGAGGCGAAACTCCATCGGTCGACGATCAGCCGGACCTTGGCGCTGCCGCGGGAAGCCTCGATCCGGCGCGGCATCGAGGGCTGGTTACCCACGGATTCGAACCATTCAAGGTAATCGATGCGCCAGCCCGCCTGCCCGACACTACGCAAGCGACCTTCGCTGGAAAAGGACCGGTCTTCGGAAGGAAACCCCTCCGCCGGCAGACCGCGGACCCATTCGGCCAGGGCATTGACCGGGATGTCCCAGCCGGTGGCCTCCAGCAGCAACGCCTCTGCATCCTCGCCTTCGCGCGGCCCGCCTTCCAGGCCCTCCAGTCGCCCGGCTTCGGAATGCGTATCGCCGGTCAAGCGCCAGCTTTGGCGGGTGACGGGCGCGCTCAGCGAGACCACATAGCGGGCGTCCTCCTGCTGCCAGTCGATCCGGCCATTGCCGCCCTTGCCTGCATTGTTGATGGCCACGCGGCCTTCGAACGACCATTGCCGATGGGGGTGCAGCCATTGCGCGCGTTGCGACTGGCTGGCTTCCGCCGCCTTGATCGATTGCGGGTCGGACAACGGTGGTGGCAGATCGGTGCCTGGCATGCGTGTCGCGCAACCTGTAAGCAGCATTCCTGCGAATAGCATCAGCGCCGCGCACAGCGCGGCCGGTCGTGACAATGCGATCATGCCCCGGTCTTCTCTAGCGCCCGCTGCAACGAGCGATTGTCGGGATCCAGCTTGCGCGCCTCCTCGAAGAACTTGCGCGCCTCGTCCTTGTCGCCACTGACCCACAGCACTTCGGCGATGTGCGCAGCGATCTCCGGGTCCTTCTGCAGGGTGAAGGCGCGACGCAGCTCCACCAGCGCTTCGGCATTGCGGCCCAGCCGGTACAGCACCCAGCCATAGCTGTCGATGATCGCAGCCTCGTCGGGTTCGGCGGCGCGTGCGCGGTCGATCAGCTCCAGCGCCTCCTGGTAGCGCGTGGTGCGATCGGCCAGGGTGTAGCCGAGCGCATTCAATGCTGCGGTGTTTTCCGGGTCGGTGACCAGGATCTTGCGCAGGTCGGCCTCGGCGCGGTCGATGCGGTCGCGCCGTTCCCAGGCCAGGCCACGCGCGTACAGCAGCGCGTTGTCGTCCGGCCAGGCCGCCAGGCCACGCGCGAGTACATCGAGCTCGCCGGCATCGTCTTCATCTTTCTGCTTGAGTTCGGCTTCCAGCAGGTAGGCGGCGCGGCGCGCTCCATCGTCGGCGCTCGCATCGCCCTGCAGCTGGCGGGCTTCGGTGAAGGCTTCCTGCTTGCGACCCAGCTCGAACAGGACATTGGCCGTGCGCAGGCGCGCCTCGGTGCGTTGCGCGCCGCCGGGAACGTTTCGGTACCAGTCCAGCGCTTCCTGCGGACGCTTGAGGAACTGGGCGATCTGCCCCAGCAGCAGGCGACGCTCGGGATCGGGATTGTCGGCGTCCTTGCGCAGTTCGTCATAGAGCACGGTGAGAGCCATGCTGTCTTCGGCCTTGGCCAGCAGCGAGGCACGCACGCCATAGGTGTGGTTGTCCTGCGCGCCTTGGGCCAGGGCGGCGGCGGCGGCCCTGGCATCGCCCAGCGCGTCGTACTCGGCGGCGAGGGTCATGCGCACTTCGGCATTGGATGCGGCATTGGGCATGAGGCCGTCGAGGATCCTGCGGGCTTCCTCCTTCTTGTCCGCGCTGCGCAGCTGGCCGGCGTGCAGCAGGGCGACACGGGGTTCCTGCGGGAACCTTTTCACCACTTCGCCGACGATGCGCTCCGCCAGCTGCGGCTGATCGAGCGATTGCGCCAGGCCGCCAAAAGCCAGCCACGCCTGCAGGTTTTCCGGTATGGCGCCGGCATCGACCAGCTCGCCCAGCAATTTCGCCGACAGCTTCGGATCGCGGCCGCCACTGCCCAGCACGGTCAGCGCATAGCGCCAACCCAGGCCCTGCTCGTCGCGCAGCAAGGCATCCAGCTCGCGGCGAGCGACCGCCGCATCGCCCTTGCGCAAGGCCAGCGCCGCTTCCGCCGCACGCATCGCCAGTGACTGCGGCGCGCGCTTGCTCCAGAGTGCCAGCGCCTCGGTGGCGCGCGCATCGTCGTTGGCCAGCAGGGCGATGCGGGTGGCGCGTTCGGCCAGGCCCGCGTCGTTGCTGGTCTTCGCAGCCTCCAGGTACCAACGCGAGGCCTCGGGCAACTGCCCGGCCTGCAAGGCGAATTCCCCGGCCATCACCGGGGTCAGGGGGTCGGTCTTGTCGGCTGCAGGGGCAGCCAGGACCGGCGCCTGCGCGGCCAGGAACAGCAACGCGACGGCGGCGGTACGAATCATTGCGGGCATGGAGGCGAACCGGGCCGTAAAATGGCGGCCCTGTATGGCCAGAAGCTTAGCGCAAGCACCTGAACGATGACGTTGTGGGTACTCGGACTCAACCACCAGACCGCGCCGGTCGGCCTGCGCGAGCGCGTCGCGTTCGATGCCGCAGCGCTGCCCGCGGCGTTGACCTCGCTGCGCGCGCTGCCGGAAGTGTCCGAAGTCGCGGTCCTGTCCACCTGCAACCGTACCGAGCTGTACGCCATCGCCGATGACGGCAATGCCCTCGCCGCGTGGTTGTCCGCCCACGCCGAAGGCCTGGATGGCTATCTTTACCGCCATAGCGATGCCGGAGCGGTGCGGCACCTGTTCCGGGTCGCGACCGGCCTGGACTCGATGGTGCTTGGCGAACCGCAGATCCTCGGCCAGGTGAAGGAGGCCTGGGTAGCGGCGCGCGAACACGGCGCGCTCGGCAATCGCCTGGACCGCCTGTTCCAGCAGACTTTCGCCGTGGCCAAGCGTGCGCGCACCGACACCCGTGTCGGCGCCAATCCGGTGTCGGTGGCGTCCACCGCGGTGCGCCTGGCGCAGAATTCGTTCGCGCGCCTCGATGATTCCACGGTGCTGCTGATCGGCGCGGGCGAGACCATCGAACTGGCCGCGCGCCACCTGAGCGAAGGCCGCGTGCGCCGCCTGCTGATCGCCAACCGCACCCTCGCCCACGCGCAGGAGCTGGCCACGCGCCACGGCGGCTATGCCCTGCCCCTGACCGAACTGGAACGCCACCTGGCCGAGGCCGACGTGGTGTTCTCCGCCACCGCCAGCCGTGAACCCGTCCTCACCCGCGCCCAAGTCGCCGCCGCGCTGGCCAGGCGCCGGCACAAACCGATGCTGCTGTTCGACCTGGCCGTGCCGCGCGACATCGAACCCGAAGTGGCGCAGCTCGACGATGCCTACCTGTACACCATCGACGACCTGGAGCGCGCGGTCGAAGACAACCGTCGCGGCCGCCGCGAGGCCGCGGAGGCCGCCGAGGCCCTGATCGAGCTGCAGGTCGCTCGCTACGTCGAGAACCTGCACGCCAGCACTCGCCAGGAACCGTTGAAGCGCCTGCGCGCGCACGGCGACAGCGCGCGCGAGGAAGTGCTGGCCAAGGCGCGGCAGCAACTCGCCCATGGCCGCGATGCCGGGGAAGTCCTCGACTTTCTCGCCCACACCCTGACCAACCGTCTACTGCATCCGCCGACTGCTGCATTGCGCGAGGCGGCCCTATCCGGCGATGTCGAGCTGGCGCGTGCGGCCGACAAGCTGTTCCCGGCGCAAGCGCCCTACACACATCTCAAGAAAGACGATGACGCCGACCCTGCGCCGTAAACTCGAAGCGCTGGCCGAACGCCGCGAAGAACTCGAACGCCTGCTCTCCGATCCCGGCGTGGTCGCCGACAACGACCGCTTCCGCCGCTA
>JAKFDG010000161.1:0-2626 GCA_036677285.1 Pseudoxanthomonas sp. | reverse complement strand
CGCTTTCCGTAGCCGCGTTCGCTCGCAGTAAGGATGTCGCCATCGCCTTCGACCACGATCAGGCTGCGCACCTGTTCGCCCTTGGCCAGGCGGATGCCGCGTACGCCGGTGGTGTTGCGGCCGGTGCTGCGCACTTCCTTCTCGGCGAAACGCACCGCCTTGCCGTTGGAGGCGAACAGCATCACATCGCGGCTACCGTCGGTCAGGGCCACGCCGACCAGCGCGTCGCCCTCGTCCAGGTTGATCGCGATCTTGCCGCGGGCCAGCCGGTAGGCGAACTCGGTGAGCGGGGTCTTCTTGACCGTGCCGTCCTGGGTGGCGAACAACACGAAATGCCCACCGTCGTATTCACGCACCGGCAGCACCGCCTGTACGCGCTCACCGGGCTCGAGCGGGATCCAGTTGATGATCGGGCGCCCGCGCGCGTTGGAACCGGCTTCCGGCAACTGGTACACCGACAGCCAGAACACCCGTCCGCTGCTGGTGAAGGTGAGCAAGGTGTCGTGGGTGTTGACCAGCCACAGCTGGTCGATGAAATCCTCTTCCTTGGTCGACGCTGCGCTGCGTCCGCGGCCGCCGCGACGCTGGGCCCGATAGGCGCTGGCTGGCTGGCGCTTGGCGTAGCCGGCATGCGACAGCGTCACCACCACGTCCTCAGGGGCGATCAGGTCGAGGATGTCGAGATCTTCCTCGCTGTGGCGGATCTCGCTGCGGCGTGCATCGCCGAACTCGGCCTTGATGTTCAGCAGCTCGCTGCGGATCACTTCCAGCAACACGTCCGGGTTTTCCAGGATGCGGATCAGGCCGGCGATGGCCTCCAGCAGTTCCTTGTATTCCTCGGTCAGCTTTTCCTGTTCCAGGCCGGTCAGGCGATGCAGGCGCATTTCCAGGATCTGGGTGGCCTGGACCTCGGTCAGCTGGTAGGCGCCGTCGATGAAGCCGACTCCCTTGGGCAAGTCTTCCGGACGCGAGGTGTCGGCGCCGGTGGCAGCCAGCAACGCGCCGACCAGGCCGGGCTCCCAGGTCTTGGCGAGCATGCGCTCGCGGGCTTCCTGAGGATTGGCCGAGGTCTTGATCAGCTCGATCATCTCGTCGATGTTGGCCAACGCAACGGTCAGGCCTTCGAGGATGTGCGCGCGGGCGCGGGCCTTGCGCAGTTCGAAGATGGTGCGGCGGGTGACCACTTCGCGGCGGTGGCGGATGAACGCCTCCAGCATCTGCTTCAGGTTCAGCGTCTGCGGGCGGCCGTCGACCAGCGCGACCATGTTGATGCCGAACACCGACTCCATCTGGGTCTGCTGGTACAAATTGTTAAGCACCACGTCGGCCGAATCGCCGCGCTTGACCTCCATGTAGATGCGCATGCCGTCCTTGTCGGATTCGTCGCGCAGCTCGCTGATGCCTTCCAGCTTCTTTTCTTTCACCAGCTCGGCGATCTTCTCGATCAGCCGCGCCTTGTTCACCTGGTACGGAATCTCGGTGACGATGATCGACTCACGGCCGGTGTCGTCGTTGACCTCGATTTCGGCGCGCGCGCGCATGCGCACCCGGCCCCGGCCGGTGCGGTAGCCGGCGACGATGCCGCTGGTGCCGTTGATGATGCCGGCGGTGGGGAAATCGGGGCCCGGGATGTACTGCATCAGGCCGTCGACGTCGATTTCCGGATCGTTGATCAGCGCGATCAGGCCTTCGATGATCTCGGTCAGGTTGTGCGGCGGGATGTTGGTGGCCATGCCCACGGCGATACCGGCCGAGCCGTTGACCAGCAGGTTCGGGAACCGGGTCGGCATGACCGTCGGTTCGTATTCTTTCTCGTCGTAGTTGAGTTGGAAGTCGACGGTTTCCTTGTCGATGTCCGCCATCAGCTGATCGGTCAGGCGCGACATGCGCGCCTCGGTGTAACGCATGGCCGCGGCGGAGTCGCCGTCGACCGAACCGAAGTTGCCCTGCCCATCCACCAGCAGGTAGCGCAGCGAGAACGGCTGGGCCATGCGGACGAGCGTGTCGTAGACCGACTGGTCGCCGTGCGGATGGTATTTGCCGATCACGTCACCGACGATGCGGGCGGACTTGAAGTGGGCCTTGTTGCTGTGTGCGCCGAGTTCGTTCATGGCGAACAGGACGCGGCGGTGGACGGGTTTCAGGCCATCGCGGACGTCGGGAAGCGCGCGCCCCACGATCACGCTCATGGCGTAATCCAGGTAACTGCGACGCATCTCGTCTTCGAGGTTGACCGGGATGATTTCCTTGGCGAGTTCTGCCATTCGGGTTCCGTTGTCTGGTTATTTCTTCGGCCAAAGACCGGGCTGCCGAAGCACTGTCGGCGGGCCGGAAATCGGTGGGATTTTCAACCTCGGAATGGTACCACGGATACCCCTCGAAAAGACGTCCCGAAGCCTTCCGGAATCAAGCACTTGGCGGCAAAATACCGCTTTGCGGAGCCGATGTTGTCCGGCTGCTTTGGCGTCGTAGATCCGAGCTTGCTCGGATGCTGGTGATTCTGTGCCAGGAGCATCCGAGCAAGCTCGGATCTACATGGACTGGATCAGCCGAATGCGGCACGCATCGAGGCCGTATCCGGACGTTCGATCACGCCCTTCTCGGTAACGATCGCATCGATCAGTTC
>JAKFDG010000160.1:0-7455 GCA_036677285.1 Pseudoxanthomonas sp. | reverse complement strand
GTCAGCGGCCTGCCCACCGCCTACGGCTCACTCACCCTGGCCGCGCGACAGGAAGGCAAACAGTTGCGCGTGACCCTGGGCGCCGGCCTGGACAAGGACGCCGGATTGCGGGTCAGCTGGCCCGATCGCCTGCGTCCCGCAAGCGTCACCGTCGATGGCAAAGCCGTGTCGGACTACGACGCCGACGGCATCCGCCTGCAACGTCCGTTCAAGGAGCTGGTCGCGCGGTGGTGAGCATGCTTTAGGAGTCGACTCACGCGGGGCAATAGCGGTCCCGGCGTGCGGGCGGTGCGCGCAGTACCTGTCCGAGGTAGTAGTCGAGCAGGCCCCGCGCCAATGCGTGATCCATGGGCGCGACAAGGTCGCCAGCGTCGCTCAGCCAGCCGTCGATGCAGGTTGCGTTCCCTTCCCTGCCCGCGGTGCAGGTGAGCAGATTGTCGAAGGCGACGCGATAGCGATGGAACTGCACGCGATCGAGCGGCGCGCCGTGGCCCGGTACCAGCGTGGCGAAATCCGTTTTCTCCAGCGCCGCCAGCTCGGTACGCCAGTGCGACGCGCAGGCGGTGTCGAACAACGGCACCGGCAGTGTGACCAGGTCACCGGCCAGCAGCACGCGCGTGCGTGGATCGAACACCCACACATCGCCGCCGGTCACCGCATCGCGGGCCAGGCCGAGTCGCAGGCGACGCCCGGCGATGGTTCTTTCGCCCGGCTCGGTGATGGCGCGATCCGGCAGCAGCTTCTCGCCGGCCTCGATGGTGGCCATGTCGCCGCGCACATCGGCGAGCTGCGCTTCGGGAATGGCGCCCTTCGCGATCAATTCCTGCGCCTGCTTGCGGCTGTCGGCGAGGAAACCGCTGAGCGCGCCTTCGATCGCGCGGCTGGCGTGCACCTGCAGCTGCGGATACGCCGCGCGCAGGCGCGGATTGCCGCTGACGTGGTCCAGGTGCCAGTGGCTGTTGACCACGGCGACGATCGGCTGGCCGCTGTCATGGGCGTAGTCGAGGATGCGTTGGGTGTGTTCCGCATGACGGCCGCTGTCGAAGACGATGAGCCCGTCGCGCGCATGCAGCACCACGCTGTTGCCATCCGGCTGCCGGCCGGAAACGAAACGGCCGGGGATCAACACGGTATCGCGGGCGATCAGCGTGCCCTGCGCCTTCGCCAGTGCCTGCGGCGAAGGCGACGAGGCGCAGCCGAGGATTCCTGTAGCCAGGAAGGCGATGACCGCGATCCGCATCCGACCCTCCTCCGCGACAGTTGCGGGGCACTGTGCGAGTGCGCGGCAACCTCGACAATAGGCCGTTGGTCATTCCCTCCTGCGCACGTACCGTGCTTGCCAACCCTTGGCTACCAACTGCCAAACCCTGCACATGGAATGGCTGGCGGCCACAGCGACAGGGCATGATGGGCACAGACCCGCTTCGTTTATCGCAAGCAACAACGCAAAGGCAGGCAGGATGTCCTTCCCTCCCACCGTGTTCCATTTCAACTCTGCCCTCGTCCGCACGCCGGCACGCTCGGTGGTCAACGGCCTGCGCGCCGACGATCGCGGCGACCCGACCTACGAAGGCGTGAAGGGCGAGCACGACGCGTATGTCGCCGCGTTGCGCGCGGCCGGCGTGGAAGTCACGGTGTTGCCGGCGCTCGAGGCGTATCCGGATTCGATCTTCGTGGAAGACCCGGCGCTGGTGTTCGCGCAAGGCGCGATCCTGCTGCGTCCCGGCGCCGCCAGCCGCGCCGGCGAGGTGGCGGAGATCGCACCGGTGCTGCGCGACAGGTTCGACATCGTGCTGGAACTTCCGCCGAACGGTTTCGCCGATGGCGGCGATGTGCTGGTAACGCCCGGCGGCGTGATGATCGGGCTGTCGGCTCGCACCGACCGTGCCGGCGCCGCGGCACTGGTCGCATGCCTCGCCGAACTCGATCGCAAGGGCGAAATCGTCGAGACCCCGGCCGGCGTGTTGCACTTCAAGACCGACTGTTCATTGCTGGACGAAGAAAGCGTGCTGTCGACCCGGCGCCTGGCGCGATCCGGCGTGTTCGATGGTTTCAGACAGGTCGTCGTTCCCGAAGGAGAAGAGGCGGCCGCCAATGCGCTACGGATCAACGACGTGGTGATGGTTGCATCTGACTTCCCAAGAACCATCGAGATGCTCGACCAGCTCGGTTACCAGGTCGTGCCCATCGCAACCTCGCAGATCGGCAGGATCGACGCCGGCCTGTCGTGCATGTCGCTGCGCTGGTAGTACGCCAACGTCTTGCGCCGCAGATCGGGCGACAAGCACCTGGTCTCGTGTCGCCTTACCTAGAAACTGGAAAGACCGGTGCCCAGCGTCAATCCGAGGATAATGAAGAACACGGCCTTCAGGATCTTCATGCACAACTCCCGTGCAACACCCCTTCGTGGGAACAGCGCATGTTCCAGTTCGAGCGTGAGGGCGATGTGATGCGCCAGAATAAAAAAACCGTCGCAGGCGATGAGCCTGAACTGCCCGCCTGAACGAGGCATCTCCTCGTCACCCGGCGCGAGACCGGCAGTTCAGGAAGCGAGGGAAGCGCGCAGCGCGATGGCGAGTGCGGCATCCCCGGAAACCAGCTCTTTCCATGAAAGCGACAGGCCTTTCTGCCTTCCCTTCTCCACCAGTTTCAATCCTTCCGGATCGAGGGTCAGCGTGTAGGGTTTCTCGTCCAAAAGCAGTTCCCGCCGTAGCGGTTTGTCGAGCCTGGTCATGGTTTCTGCTCCTGCGGATGACGCCGCATAGTCGCACGCAAGACGTCTAGCGCGTGCGCAACCAACACCTTGGCATGCGACTGCGTGTTCATCTCGTTCATGGTTGATCGGGGTCTCGATATCTGAACCACTTCATTGCTTCGTGACGTACGCCAACATCAGCTAAACATTCCTGCGGCGTGATTGAAAATCGCCCCACAGGTTCACTGGTAGCGAACTGCCGCATCGGTAACGTTGCTCCCACTGAAGCCATGAGGTCTCAGTCCTTTCACAAGTGGAGCAACTCACATGAGCGATATCAAAAAAGACCACAGCGTTGGTGCGGGCACAGGCGCGGTCGGCGGTGCTGTCGCCGGTGCGGCGATTGGTTCGGCGGCGGGTCCGGTGGGTAGCCTCGTCGGTGCCGTTGTCGGCGGCGTTGCCGGAGCGAAGGCAGGTGATGCCATTGCCGAAGCGGTAAACCCGACCGAGTACATCAAGCAGTTCGAGACCAAGTATCGCAGTGCGCCCTATTACACGGACGGTCGCGAATGGTCCGACTACAAGCCTGCCTACAAGTACGGCTACGACACCTATGGCGAGTACCGCGGCCAGAAGTTCGAAGACGTCGAAGGCGATCTGCAGCGCAAATGGGATTCGACCCGGACCGGTTCACAGTTGGCATGGCCGGAAGCCAGGGGCGCGGTCAAGGATGGCTGGCACTACATCGAACGTGCGTTGCCGGGCGATTTCGATCGCGACGGACGCTGATGCTCGGCCTAACGGTCGAACCGTAATATGTTCCGTTGAAACGGGCCGCCCCACGCGGCCCGTTTCTTTATGCTTGCCTGCCGCGCTGGCTTCGCCCGGCGACGTAGTCGTGCAGTGCATGGATCGGGGTCAGCCAGCGAACCCCGGCGTTCTCCCTGGACTTCGCGGCGCCGTAGTTCGTTTTACCCGCCGCCATCAATCGCGCCACGGCCTGTTGCCCGCCGACGACGCGCCTGAATGGCCATTCGAAGTTGTTGGCCAGCGCCACCGGCTGCGCATTGCGGAAGGCGCGCGCGCGGTCCTCGTTGGTGGGCGCCTCGGGGGTCACGCCCGGCTGGGTGTGCTGGAGGGATAGGGCAGCCAGTGCGCCGAACTCCACTTGTCCGGCGTTGCAACTGTCGATGTTGTCCATGGTGATATCCGCACCTTTTCGCTGGGCAGCAAGGCGGTTCGCAAGCCGCGCTTGCCGACGTTCCCTTGTTCCCGGCGCTGATCCAGCGGCGCGCTCCTGCGCTACGGCTTCCATGTTCCCTCTGGGGCAACCTTCCGGGGCCACCTTCCTCTATCCATGCCGAACCTTTCCTGCCTGTTGCGCGTGAAGCACACCGCAGTCCTGCGTTTCGCGCGTCGCGGACACGGCCCGGTTCGCGGCGTGTCACCCAATCCAACGCAGCGAGGGAGGGGGGACGGACACGGATGCATCGAATGCGGCACAGGCTGCATCCGCGACGCGCACCTGCCCACGCCGCCATGCAGGCTCCGGAATTTGGCATGATCGACCCGGGCGCCTGCCCGCCAAGCCCTGGAGTGCACCGATGCGTGTCTGGATCCTGGCTCTCCTGCTGCTCGCGGCAACCACCGCCCGCGCCGCCGATGTCTGTCCCACCGCGCGCCACCAGCAGTCCGCGGCCGACCCCGCCACCCGCATCGCCGCGGTCGCCTGCAACGAGTACATGCTGTGGTACCAGGCGTTCTTCGATCGCAACGGGCGGATGGCCAACAGCGGCGTGATGGAATCGGAGACGCACCTGCTCGGCGACGGCCAGAGCCAGGCATGGCGGCGGGTCGCCGGATATTGGCAGGAAAGCGGCCTGCTGCAGCAGATGGGCGGCGCTGCCGGCGCGGGCGAATGCGCGTATGCCGGCAGCGACCGCCATCCCTCGCCCGCGTGCCGCGCCTTCATCATCGACAATGCATGGTCCGCCGCCTTCGTGTCGTGGGTGATGCGCAGGGCCAGGTTGCCCGGCTTCCGCGCATCGGCCAGCCACATCGACTACGTGCGCGCGGCCTACCAGCGCCCGGAAACCAACGCCTACCGGTATCTCGATCCGGTCCGCGCCCGGCCCGCGACCGGCGACCTGTTGTGCTACGTGCGCGGCGCGCACAGCGCCCTCGGCTACACGGGCCTGCTGGCCGTGGTCGGCGGCGGCGGCGGGCTCAACATGCATTGCGATATCGTGGTCGCGGCCAACCCGGGCAACGACAGCACCGCCTACCTGATTGGCGGCAACGTGCAACAGGGCGTGACCATGCGCCTGTTGCCGCTGAACCGGAACGGCGAATTCTGGAGCCTGCCGCAGCGCGTCGACGGCGGGATGCCGTGTTCGCCGGACAACCTGGAGGCATGCAACTTCAACCGCCAGGACTGGGCGGTGTTGCTGAAGCTGAAGCCAGCGGAAATCCTGGCGCAACTGCCGCCCGCGCCCGCGCTGCCATCGGGTTCGATCATGCCCTCGCAGACGCGGCCAGCGACATGCTGTGTCCATTGCGTCGTCGGATCGGGCGTGCCGCGCTGTCCGCAATCCGGTACGCCTTGAAGCGCGGCGACTGGACGCACTTTTGCCTCTCTGATCGCGCAGCTGCGCACGCAGCCTCTTCGTCGTGCACATCCAGCGCACGTGCGGTTAACAAAGCCGCCCCTAGACTCAACCGATCTAGGGAGTGCCGATGGAACCAGTAGTTGATCATGGTCGGATGCGCCGGGCAGTGCCAAGCTCTCTGGATGACGACGCGCGCCAACTTGCGCTGCTCATCCAGAGCGTTACCGACTATGCGATCTACATGCTCGACGCGGAAGGGTACATCCGGAGCTGGAATCCCGGCGGCCAACGCATCAAGGGCTACACCAGCGAAGAAATCATCGGGCAGCATTTCTCCCGTTTCTACACGCCGGAAGATGCGGCCCGGGGCGTACCCGCCCACGGTCTGCGGATCGCCCGCGCAGAAGGGAAGTACGAAGCGGAAGGCTGTCGACTTCGCAAGGACGGCACGCGTTTCTGGGCCAGCGTAGTCATCGACCCGATCTGGCAGGAAGGCGAGCTCATCGGCTTCGCCAAGGTCACGCGCGACATCACCGAACGCCATGAGGCGCAGAAGCGGTTGCAGGTGGCCCAGGAAGCGCTGGTCCAGTCGCAGAAGATCGAAGCGATAGGGAAGCTGACCTTCGGGCTGGCGCACGACTTCAACAACCTGCTGACCGTCATCATCAACAGCCTGGACCTCATCAGTGTCCGTCCCAGCGCAGATCTGCGCACGCTGGAACTGGTCGAAGCGGCATTGCAGGCGTCGGATCGCGGGGCCTTGTTGACGCGGCAGTTGCTGGCTTTCGCCCGCGGCCAGACGTTGACGCCCGAACGACATGACATCAACGAGCTGCTAAGACGCTCGATGGAGCTTTACCGGCGCGCCTGTGGACCGACCATCGAGTTCGGGCAAGCCTTGGCTGACGATCTTTCCGCCGTGGAGGTGGATACCGCCCAGTTCGAGGCGGCGATTCTCAACCTGGTGACCAACAGCCGGGATGCGATGCCGCGTGGGGGCGAGGTCGTCCTCGGCACGCGGCTGGTGCACTGCATTCCGCCCGATAAGCCGGAAATAGCGCCATGCGAGTACGTTTGTATTTCCGTGACCGACAACGGGGAAGGCATGCCGCCCGAAGTCAGCGGGCGCGCGGCCGAGCCCTTCTACACCACCAAGGAAATCGGCAAGGGCAGTGGCCTGGGCTTGAGCCAGGTCTTCGGTTTCGCTGCGCAATCCGGTGGATTCGTGACCCTGGAAAGCACGGCCGGCGAGGGCACGATCGTCAGCGTGTTGCTGCCGGCGCTTGGCCGATGAGCGCCATGCCTTCCCTGCTGTTCGTGGAGGATGACCTGGCGCTGCGCGACCTGATAGGCGACGCCCTGCGGGAATTGGACTTTGAGGTGGCCCTGGCGGGCGATGGACACGAGGCCATCGCCTCGCTGAAAACCAGATCCTTCGATTTCATCTTCAGCGACATCGCCATGCCCCACGGGATGTCGGGGATAGACATGGCCATCGATGCCGCAGTGCTGCAGCCCAAGGCGCGCATCATCCTGACCTCGGGATTCGCCAGGACGCAGTTGCCGCCGCTTCCCTCCGGCGTGACGTTCCTGCCCAAACCGTATCGCGTCGCCCAGCTCCTGCGTCTGGTGAGGGAACTGCAGGGCGACTTGAGACATCCATTGCGGTAATCAGGGCTGCGCGCCCTTGCGCATCCACCGACGCCCGCGCGGATACGTCCCGCCTCAGGCGTTGACCAGCGTCACCAGGAACATCAGCGCGGCGGCGAATGCCAGCAGGTAGATGTAGGCCGTGCCGATCACCGAGTACTTGAGCAGCGTCATCGGCCAACCCTGCCCATACACGCGTTTCTGCGTCAGCAGCAGATAGAGTGGCACCCAGGTCAGCAGCGCCGCAATGGCCAGGTACACGCACACGGCGAGCCAGTTGGCGTGCGGCTGCACCCATCCGGCCATGGCGAACAACAGGAACACCGCGGTCAGCGCCATCAGCAGGAACACATGGCTGTACAGCGCCACCACCAGGTGCTCCAGGTACATCCTGCGCTTGAACAGGTAGGCGATCTTCAGCATCAGCGCGAACACCGGCACCAGCAGGAACAGCGCGGACGGCAACGAGCCCATGAACGCCTGGAACATCAGATCCGGCCG
>JAKFDG010000159.1:0-5505 GCA_036677285.1 Pseudoxanthomonas sp. | reverse complement strand
CGGAAATCCGTCTGCTTGCCGTCCGGCACGTCGTCACCCCAGCATTCGAGGATGCGGGTGGCGCCGTTCTCCACGAAGACCGAGTCTCCGTCCTTGGCATGCTGGATGAATTTCTGCTTGTTGGCGGTAGGCACCGCAATTACAAAGCCATCGATGTAAGGCATCGATTTTCTCCTTCGCGCGGAGAGGGGGTCCGCGAACCGAGGATGCCTGCGCCGGGGTTAACTCCGGGTCACGCGCTTGTTCACGCTCCCAAACGGTTGATCTCCGCGTTCTCCACCACCGCCGGCGGATCGCCTCGTCGCAGCAGGGCCAGCATGGCCCGGCCGACGCGCTGGGTGGTGGTCATCAGGCCGGGCAGCAGGCGCACGCCCAGGCCCATGAACGGGCCAGTGACCGCATACATCGCGGCCAACGCGGCATGCGGGGAGCGCACGCCTTCCACGGGCTGGATGCCACCGGGACGCAGCATCACCGTGCGCATCGGCAACGCAGCCAGCGCGCGTTCGGTCTCGCCCTTGACGCGCAACGGCATCCACCCGCTGTCGGGGTCGGAATGGGCGCCGGAGATGTAGATGAAGGTGAGGCCCGGATCGAGGCGCGCCAGTGCCTGCGCGACGTGGGTCGTCAGCTCCAGGGTCACGTAGCGGTACTCGGCCTCCGGCGTGCCCAGCGGCGCGGCGCCAGCGCAATACAGGCAGGCATCGAAAGGCTGCAGCTGTCCTTCGATGGCGCCCAGCTCCGCGAAGTCCGGGCACGCGAGTTCGGTGAGCTTCGCGTGCGACTGGCCGCTGGGATGGCGACCGAGTGCAACGACCCGGGTGACGGCGGGGTCGCGCAGGCATTCCAGCAACACGCCTTGCCCGACCAGTCCATTGGCGCCGGTGATGAGGATGCGCATGGGTCAATCCTCGGCGAGGAGGGATCCACTCTAGCGCCGCCAGCGTGAATGCAGGCGCCAACCTGCTCAGGCCGTGGACTGCAGCCTGCGCCGCATGCCGCCGAAGCGACGGCGATACTGCGAAGGCGATAGTCCCACCTTGCGCTTGAACAGGCGGCTGAAGAAGCCGGCATCTTCGTAGCCGACCGCGTTGGCGACGGCTTCCACCGGTTCCTCGCCGGTCTCCAGGTGCTGCTTGGCTTCCTCCAGCCGCAGCGTGTGCACGTACTCCATCGGCATCATGCCGGTGGCCTGCTCGAAGCGGCGCTTGAAGGTGCGTTCGGCGAGCCCGCTGACCTGCAGCATGCCGGCGACGGGAGACGGCGTTTCGTAGTTCTGCGCGATCCAGGTCTGGCATTGCGCGATCACCGCATCGTCGGACTGGCGCGAACGCGCGAGGCTGGCGAACGGCTGTTGGCCGACCTGCTGCCAGTCGATCAGGAACACGCGCGCGGTCTGCATCGCGCATTCGATGCCGGCCACGCGCGCGATCAGGTACAGCGCCAGGTCCAGCCACGACGAGCCACCGCCGCCCATGACCAGGCGATGGTTGTCGCCGGATGACACCAGCACGGTATGCGGCCGGATGCGGATGGTGGGATGGCGTGCGGCCAGGGCGTCGCAGTAGGCCCAGTGGGTGGTGGCCTCCATGCCGTCGAGCAGGCCGGTTTCCGCCAGCAGCAACGCGCCGGTGCAGGCGGATGCGATCGTGCTGCCCCTGGCGTAGCAGTCGCGCAGCCAGGCGATCTCCTGCTGGCAATGGTCGAGGTTGATGTTGTTCGGAAAGAGCGCCAGGTCGGGGATGCAGATGATGTCGGGTGTGCCCGCCTCGGCGAGCGAGGCATGCGTCGTGACCGTAAGGTCGTTCATGACCTGCAACGGCGCGCTGTTGCGCGACACGACGATGGGATGGATGACGCCTTCACCGAGCGGGCCCCCGACCATCACCGGCCAGTCGCGACCGGCGGAACGGAACAGGTCGTACATGCCATAGATCACCGAGGCGGCGGTGCCGGGCATGGCGAGGATGGCGATGGTGGGGAGCGGGTCTGCGCGCGACATGGCCGAAATGTCCGATTGGCGGCGGATATGGCTGCGGGTCCGGCGGGGAACGGGGCTTATCGTTCCGCCTCCCCCGTAGTAGACCAGAGCGTTCCCCGCCATGCCATCGCCCATCGAGTTGTTGTTGCACCCTGTTTCGTTGATCTTCTTCGGCATGTATGCCGTGCTGATGCTGTGCGAATTCCTGTTCCCGGCGCGTCGCCTGCCATCCGTCCCGCGCTGGCGCACGCGCGGCCTGATCGCGGCGGCGTTCTATTTCCTGCTGTCGTCCTACCTGCCGCTGCTGTGGACCGAATACCTGCTGCCGCTGCAGCTGGTGGATCTGTCCGGCCTGTCGGTAGTCGCCGGCACGCTGGTCGGATTGCTGGTCTACCAGGCCTGCGGCTACGCCTGGCACCGCGCGCTGCACGGCAGCGACACCCTGTGGCGGTACGGCCACCAGATGCACCACAGCGCCGAGCGCCTGGATACCTTCAGCGTGTTCTGGTTCAGCCCGCTCGACACGGTGGGCTGGACGGCCGTGGCCAGCCTGGCCCTGACCGTGCTGGTGGGCCTGAGCGCCGAAGCCACCACCGGCGCACTGCTGCTGGCCACGCTGCTGGCGATGTTCACCCATACCAATGTGCGCACGCCGCGCTGGATGGGCTATTTCATCCAGCGCCCCGAGATGCATTCCTGGCACCACGCACGCGGCGTGCACCGGCAGAACTATTCCGAATTGCCGGTGTTCGACCTGCTCTTCGGCACCTTCCGCAATCCCCGGGATTTCGCCGTCGAAACCGGGTTCCACGAAGGCGGTTCTTCGCGCGTGATCGAGATGATGCTGGGTTGCGACGTGGCGGGGCAGGGCGCGGCAGTCCGGCAGGAGCGGTGATCTGCGCCGGACTGCTCCGACGTTGCACTACCATGCTCTCTCCCTCTTCTGGCGCAACGCAGATGCACCTTGCCGGCCTTTACCTCTACCCGATCAAATCCTCCGCGCCGCGCGCAGTGGAAACAGCCGTGGTCGAAGCACGCGGGCTGCAGCACGACCGCAGGTGGATGGTGGTGGATGCCGATGGCCGCTTCCTCACCGGACGGCAACTGCCACGGCTCACCCTGGTGCGGGCCCAGCCTGGTCCGCATGGACTTTCGCTGGACGCACCCGGCATGCCGTCGCTGGAGGTACCGTTTCCGCTGACCGGTACGACCGTGCCGGTCAGCGTGTGGAAGAGCGACATCGCCGCGCGGCCCACGGACGCGTCGGCCGATGCCTGGTTGAGCGGATTCCTGCAGCAGCCCGTGCGGCTGGTGCACATGGATGACGGCGTGGTCCGGCCGATGACCGACGTGCATTCGCAAGCGGGCGATGAGGTGAGCTTCGCCGACGCCTTCCCCTTGCTGCTGGTTTCGCAGGCCGCGCTGGACGGATTGAATACCCGGCTGGCCAGGCCGGTGTCCATGCTCCAGTTCCGTCCCAACCTGGTGGTGGATGGCGTGCCGGCACATGCCGAGGACGGCTGGAAACGCATCCGCGTCGGCGACGTGGAGTTCGACGTGGCCAAGGCCTGCACCCGCTGCGTGTTCACCACCGTCGACCCGATGCGCGGCGAGCGCGATCCCGATGGGGAACCCCTCCGCACGTTGATCGGCTACCGCCGCACCCCGGACGGCGTGACCTTCGGCCAGAACCTCATTCCACGCTCGCCCGGCATGGTGCATGTGGGCGATGCGGTGGAACTGCTGGCTTGATCTGTTTTCAACGCTGCCTTCTGGAATATTCACTTCCGGCATTGCGCTGGCCCGGCTAGCGTCGCAGCCATCATCGACTGCGCAGGAAGAACAACCATGCTTCATTCGATCCCCGCCGTAATCATCGCCATCCTTTGTGCGGGTTGCGCGGCGACAACGGACACCGGCGCGACGATGGCCGGTGCGCCGGCGCGGTGGACGCCGGCGGAACTTTCGACCGCGATGTACGAATCGTCGCCGTCGCTTTCACCCGATGGCGTAGAGCTGTTCTTCTTCCGCGCCGACCGCCAGTTCGACAACTACCGCCTGATGTCGTCCCGTTGCACCGGAGGAAATTGGTCCATGCCAGCCGAACCAGCGTTCGCGGCGCCTGCCGGCGTGCTTGAGGCCGATCCCGCGTTCAGCCCCGATGGCCGTCGCCTTTACTACGTTTCGGCGCGGCACCGCAGCGACGACCTCGATGTCTGGAAGGTGGAACGGAACGCCGACGGTACGTGGGGCGAGCCGCAGCGCCTGCCAGAACCCATCAACACCACCGACACCGAACTGCTGCCGCGCGAACTGGCCGACGGGCGCCTGCTGTTCGGATCGAACCGGCCAGGCGGGCCGGGCGGGCGCGATCTCTACCTGGCCACGCCGCTAGGCGAAGAACGCTGGCAGGTCGAAGCGCTGGCCGAGCCGGTCAACACCAAGGGCGACGAATACGAGGCGGACCTGTCCCGCGACGGCCGGGTGCTGGCGGTGGTGGCCAATCGCGGCGAACGCTCGCACCTGTACGTGTTCGACCGCGATGGCGAAGCCTGGCGCGAACGTGGCCGCGTGCCGGCGCGCGAGGACGTGTTCCAGGTCGGGCCGCTGCTCTCGCCCGACGGCAAGCGCCTGCTGTTCGCGCAGGCCGACGGGGAACGTTCCGGAGAGCTGTTCCTGGCCGAACTGGAGCCCGGCGCGGACCACGGCTGGCCACGAGCCTGCCTCTGAGATGTCGATTCCAAAGCTCCTGGTTCGTCGGATGGGGGAAAGCGCGCTTTAATTCCCATCCGACCCGCCAGAGGACATGCCATGTACATCCAGCCCTATCTCTTTCTCGACGGCCGCTGTGAAGAGGCCATTGGCTTTTACCGCCAGGCGCTGGGCGCCGAAGTGGTGATGCTGATGCGCTACGGCGAAGGCCCGGAAGGCAGTTCGCAATGCCCGGATGGCACATCGCCGCCCGCGGACAAGGTGATGCATGCGTGCCTGCAGATCGGCCAGACGCAGGTGTTTCTGTCGGACGGATTCAGTGCCGGCAAGCCGGAGTTCAAGGGCTTCAGCCTGTCGCTGTCGGCAACGGACGACGCCGAAGCCAAGCGCCTGTTCGATGCGCTGGCCGAGGGCGGGAAGGTCGACCAGCCGCTGATGGCGACGTTCTTCTCGTCCAGCTTCGGCATGCTCACCGACCGTTTCGGCGTGTCGTGGATGGTGCTGGTGCCGCAGGCGACTCCCTGACCTCGACCAGTGGCCGAGGATGGTGGGCCTCGTAGAATGGGTTCAGCAGCGGCTTCCAGCAGCGAAGCCGCCCGCCCATCGATTCCTGGCCAATACCTTCCATGACCACACACCCACTCGACAACCCCATCTGGCAATCCCTGATCAGTCGGCATAGCGCGCTGGCGTTGCGGCAGGGAGACGTCGCCCGCTATCCCGCGCAGGTCGCGCCGTTCCTCGGCGTACCTGTCGACGGCATCGATGCTGCCGCGGCGCTCGAATCACTGGTGCCGCCCGGCGACACCGCG
>JAKFDG010000158.1:0-4778 GCA_036677285.1 Pseudoxanthomonas sp. | reverse complement strand
GGCCGCGGCCACAAGGGTTCGTTCGCGCGTTCGGGCAAGGGCAAGATCAAGGCCGGTTTCGAAGGCGGCCAGATGCCGATGCAGCGTCGCCTGCCGAAGATCGGCTTCCGCTCGAAGATCTCCAAGGACACGGCCGAAGTGCTGCTGTACCAGTTGGACAAGCTCGAAGCCGGCGAGATCGATTTCGCCAAGCTGAAAGCCGCCAAGCTGGTGCCGAGCACCGCGAAGCAGGCCAAGATCGTCAAGAAGGGCGAAGTCAGCAAGAAGTTCGTGCTGAAGGGCGTGCTGTTCACGGCCGGCGCCAAGGCGGCGATCGAAGCCGCTGGCGGCTCGTTCGCAGAAGCGGCGGAGTAAGCAACACATGGCGCGAGGCGGCAACGCGGCTAACCTCGGTGGCGGGCTCGGAAAATTCGCCGAGCTCCGTCAGCGACTGATGTTCGTGCTCGGTGCGCTGATCGTGTATCGCATCGGCTGCTACATCCCGGTGCCGGGCGTGAACCCGGAGGCGATGCTGCAGCTGATGGAGTCGCAGGAAGGCACCATCGTCGACATGTTCAACATGTTCTCCGGTGGCGCGCTGTCGCGCTTCAGCCTGTTCGCACTCAACGTCATCCCGTACATCTCGGCCTCGATCATCGTCCAGCTGATGACGCAGATCCTGCCGAGCTGGAAGGCGATGTCGAAGGAAGGCGAATCCGGTCGTCGCAAGATCACCCAGTACTCGCGCATGGGCGCGGTCGGGCTGGCGATCTTCCAGGCCGCAGGCATCGCCGTCGCCCTGCAGGGTTCCGGCGCGCAGAACGGGATCCCGGTCGTCTACAACCCTGGCCCGGGCTTCGTCCTGACCGCGGTGGTGGCATTGACCGCAGGCACGATGTTCCTGATGTGGCTGGGCGAGCAGGTGACCGAGCGCGGCATCGGCAACGGCGTGTCGCTGATCATCTTCGCCGGCATCGTCGCCGGCTTGCCGGGCGCCGTGCTGGGCACGCTGGAACAGGCGCGCAACGGTGACATGAGCCCGCTGACAGTGTTCGCGATCCTGGCGATCGTCATTGCCTTCACCTTCTTCGTGGTCTTCGTCGAACGTGGACAGCGTCGGGTGACGGTGAACTACGCGCGCCGCCAGGGCGGTCGCAACGCGTACATGAACCAGACCTCGTTCCTGCCGCTGAAGCTCAACATGTCGGGCGTGATCCCGCCGATCTTCGCCTCGAGCCTGATCATGTTCCCGGCGACCGCATCGACCTGGTTCGCCCAGTCCGGTTCGGCCAGCTGGCTGCAGAAGGTGGCGCAGGCGCTGTCGCCGGGCGAGCCGCTGTACATGATCCTGTTCGCCGGTCTGATTATTGGCTTTGCGTTCTTCTACACCGCGCTGGTGTTCAACTCGCAGGAAACCGCCGACAACCTGAAGAAATCGGGCGCGCTGATTCCGGGCATCCGTCCGGGCAAGGCAACCGCCGACTACATCGATGGCGTGCTGACGCGGCTGACCGCAGCAGGCGCTGTGTACCTGGTGCTGGTGTGCCTGCTGCCGACATTCATGCAGACCGAGCTCGGCACCTCGTTCTACTTCGGTGGTACTTCGCTGCTGATCGTGGTGGTGGTGGTGATGGACTTCATCGCGCAGATCCAGGCGCACCTGATGTCGCACCAGTACGAAAGCCTGTTGAAGAAGGCGAATTTGAAGGGCGGTTCGCGCGGCTTGTCGCGCGGCTGACCGAGAAACAGCGCCGCTTCCGGGCCAAGTGCCCCGGGACGGCAAGATGGGCGACTCGCGCAGCGGTCTCGTGCGTGGGTGGGCCAGGACCGTTCCGCGCGCCAGAGTAGTGCGCGGGGCAGTGTCAGACGGGGTCTCCCCGCCAGGCACCGCCAGTCCCGGCCCGTCGCCGGAGCATGGGCACACTCCCCATGCCGGAGTTCCGGGCGCTTCACGGCCCGGGGCTTCCTGATGACCCGAGACCCTGATACAATTTCTTGTTCACTCCGCCGGAATTCATTTTCCGGCCGCCAATCAGTTTGGAGAATCGCGTTATGGCGCGTATTGCGGGCGTCAACCTGCCAGCCCAGAAGCATGTCTGGGTCGGGTTGCAAAGCATCTACGGCATTGGCCGTACCCGTTCGAAGAAGGTCTGCGAATCGGCCGGCGTTGCATCGTCGACCAAGATTCGTGACCTCTCCGAACCCGAAGTCGAGCGCCTGCGCGCCGAAGTCGGCAAGTTCGTGGTCGAGGGCGACCTCCGTCGCGAAGTCGGCATGGCGATCAAGCGTCTGATGGACCTGGCCTGCTACCGCGGCCTGCGCCATCGTCGCGGCTTGCCGTTGCGTGGCCAGCGGACGCGCACCAATGCGCGCACCCGCAAGGGCCCGCGCAAGGCCATCAGGAAGTAAGGGATAAATCATGGCCAAGCCAGCTGCTGCTAAAACCAAGAAGAAGATCAAGCGCGTCGTCACCGACGGCATCGCCCACGTCCACGCTTCGTTCAACAACACGATCATCACGATCACCGACCGCCAGGGCAACGCGCTCTCGTGGGCGACCTCGGGCGGCGCGGGTTTCCGCGGTTCGCGCAAGTCGACCCCGTTCGCCGCGCAGGTCGCCGCCGAGAAGGCCGGCAAGGCCGCGCTCGACTACGGCGTCAAGTCCTTGGAAGTTCGCATCAAGGGCCCAGGCCCGGGACGCGAGTCGGCCGTACGTTCGTTGAACAACGTCGGCTACAAGATCATCAACATCATCGACGTGACGCCCATCCCGCACAACGGATGCCGCCCGCCGAAGAAGCGTCGCGTCTGAGGAGCTGAAGAACAATGGCTCGTTATATTGGTCCCACCTGTAAGCTCGCCCGCCGCGAAGGCGCCGACCTCGGCCTGAAGTCGCCGGCACGCGCGCTCGATTCCAAGTGCAAGCTGGAGCAGAAGCCCGGCCAGCACGGCGCCACCATGACCCGCAAGGGCAAGCTGTCCGACTACGCCACCCAGCTGCGCGAGAAGCAGAAGGTCAAGCGTATCTACGGTCTGCTGGAGCGTCAGTTCCGCAACTACTACAAGAAAGCGTCGACCAAGAAGGGCAACACCGGCGAGAACCTGTTGCAACTGCTGGAGACGCGTCTCGACAACGTCGTCTACCGCATGGGCTTCGCGGTGACCCGTCCGGCAGCGCGCCAGTTGGTCTCGCACCGTGGCGTTACCGTCAACGGCAAGCCGGTCAACCTGCCGTCGTACGCGGTCAAGGCAGGCGACGCGATCGCCCTGTCCGAACGTGCACAGAAGCAGCTCCGCGTGCAGGAGTCGCTGACGGTCTCGGGTCAGATGGACCTGTCGCCGTCCTGGATCGAAGTCGATTCGAACAAGTTCGCCGGCGTCTTCAAGGCCGTGCCGGACCGGGCAGACCTGCCGGCCGACATCAATGAAGCGCTGATCGTCGAGCTGTATTCGAAGTAAGCCATTGTTATGAGCCTCCGCCCCCCGCGGAGGTTCGCAGGAGACACCACGAATGACGGTTACCGCCAACCAAGTCCTGCGCCCCCGTGGCCCGCAGATCGAGCGCCTCGCCGACAACCGTGCCAAGGTCGTGATCGAACCGCTGGAGCGTGGCTACGGCCACACCCTCGGCAACGCGCTGCGTCGCGTGCTGCTGTCCTCGATCCCCGGCTTTGCGATCACCGAAGTCGAAATCGACGGCGTGTTGCATGAATACACCACGGTCGAAGGCCTGCAGGAAGACGTGCTCGAGGTGCTGTTGAACCTCAAGGACGTCGCCATCCGCATGCACACCGGTGAAGCCTCCACCCTGAGCCTGGCCAAGCAGGGCCCGGGCGTGGTCACTGCCGGCGACATCAAGACCGACCACAACATCGAGATCCTGAATCCGGAGCACGTGATCGCCCACCTGACCAAGGACATGGCGCTCAACATGCGGCTCAAGATCGAGCGCGGTTTCGGCTACCAGCCGGCCGCCGCCCGTCGTCGTCCGGATGAAGAAACCCGCACCATCGGCCGGCTGATGCTGGACGCCTCGTTCTCGCCGGTGCGCCGCGTGGCGTATGCGGTCGAGTCCGCACGTGTCGAGCAGCGCACCGACCTCGACAAGCTGGTGCTGGACATCGAGACCAACGGCACGATCGACGCCGAGGAAGCCGTGCGCACCGCCGCCGACATCCTCAGCGACCAGCTGTCGGTGTTCGGCGACTTCACCCACCGCGATCGCGGTGCGGCGAAGCCGATTGCCAGCGGCGTGGATCCGGTGCTTCTGCGCCCGATCGACGACCTCGAGCTGACCGTGCGTTCGGCCAATTGCCTCAAGGCCGAGAGCATCTATTACATCGGCGACCTGATCCAGAAGACCGAAGTCGAGTTGCTGAAGACGCCGAACCTCGGCAAGAAGTCGCTCACCGAGATCAAGGAAGTGCTGGCCCAGCGCGGCCTGTCCCTCGGCATGAAGCTCGAGAACTGGCCGCCGGCGGGCATTGCCTCGCACGGCATGATGGGCTGATCAAGTACTGATCGACCCCTTCCCACGGGGGGGTCGATGCGACAAACCAATGCCGACAGGCCTGAAGGCCTGCGGTACTCCGGTCAGGGATGGCCGGTCGGGCCAACCGCAGTCCAATGTTCCAGCGCCAGGATGGCGACAGCGAAGTCCAACAGTTACAGCATTGACCAGGAATCCAAGCCATGCGCCACCAGAAATCCGGACGCAAGTTCAGCCGCACCAGCTCGCATCGCCAGGCGATGTTCAGCAACATGGCCGCGTCGCTGATCAAGCACGAACTGATCCGCAC
>JAKFDG010000157.1:0-1516 GCA_036677285.1 Pseudoxanthomonas sp. | reverse complement strand
CACGACGGCCTGCTTGGCGCGCTTCTTGGCGGACTTGATATTTGCCACGGTGGGTATCCTAGGAAATCGGTGTGTGGAGCGGTAATGGGCGGAATGCGGAAAAACGAACGCGAAATTATGGGGTATTCAAGGACTTGCGTCAACCAGCCGGCAGGGCGGCCATGAGCGGGAACCGGTTGCTGCGTTCTACGGCTGTTTTCAGCGCCATGACCTTCCTCTCCCGGGTATCTGGGCTGGTTCGCGACCAGGTCTATGCGGCGGTGTTCGGGGCCAGTCCGGCCATGGATGCCTTCGTGGTGGCCTTCCGGATCCCCAATTTCATGCGGCGGCTGTCGGCGGAAGGGTCGTTCTCGATGGCCTTCGTGCCGGTCCTGGCCGAATACAAGGAAAAGCACGACCAGGCCGCGGTCAAGGAACTGGTGGACCGCGTGGCCGGGACCCTGATGGCGGCCCTGCTGGTGCTGACCGCGATCGCGGTGTTGGCGGCGCCGGCGATCATGCGGGTATTCGCCCCGGGCTTCGAAGTAGGCAGCGAGCAGGCACGGCTGGCCACGGACATGCTCCGCATCACCTTCCCCTACGCCTTGTTCATCTCGCTGGCCTCACTGGCCGGCGGCATCCTGAACAGTTATCAGCGCTTCGCGATCCCGGCGCTGTCGCCGATCCTGCTGAACTTCGCGATGATCGCCGCCGCGCTGGGGTTGGCTCCGCTGATGCCGCGATGGGGCTACCACCCGGTGCTGGCCCTGGCCTGGGGCGTGTTCGCTGCGGGCATCCTGCAACTGGTGTTCCAGCTGCCTGCGCTGGCGAAAATCGGCCTGCTGCCGCGCCCGAAATGGGGTGCGGCGCATGCCGGAGTGCGCAGGATCATGAAGCTGATGGTGCCGACCCTGTTCGGCTCCTCGGTGGCGCAGGTCAACCTGCTGATCAACACCATGATGGCTTCGTTCCTGGTAGGCGGCAGCGTGACCTGGCTGTACTACAGCGACCGCCTGCTGGAATTCCCGCTGGGCATGTTCGGCGTGGCCATCGGCACGGTGATCCTGCCGCATCTGTCCAGCCGGCACGCGGCGACCGATCCGCAGGGGTTCTCGAAAGGCCTGGATTGGGGCTTTCGGCTGTGCCTGCTGATAGGCATCCCGGCCTGCATCGGTCTGATCCTGTGCGCGGAACCGCTGGTGGCGACGCTGTTCCAGTACCGCAAGTTCACCGCGTTCGATACGCGCATGAGCAGCCTGAGCGTGATGACCCAGTCCATCGCGGTGCCGGCTTTCCTGCTGGTCAAGGTGCTGGCGCCCGGCTTCTATTCGCGGCAGGACACGCGTACCCCGGTCAAGGCGGCGGTGGTTTCGGTGATCGCCAATGCGCTGTTCACGGCGTTGCTGTTCGCCGGGGTGTTGTGGTTCACCGAGGCAGGGCAGGTCGCCCTGGCCAAAACGGGCGGGCGCTGGTTCGCGGCGCTGGAGCATCTGCCCGGCACGCATGCGTTGCTGGCGCTGGCCATAGCGCTGGCCGG
>JAKFDG010000156.1:0-9502 GCA_036677285.1 Pseudoxanthomonas sp. | reverse complement strand
CGCATCCACTACCAGCAACAATTCCTTACTCATCGTTTACTCCGCGCGCGGCCGCTTGGCCGCCGGTTGGTTGGGTTTTGCCTGGCCCGGTTGCTTGGGGGCCGGTTTCTTGGAAGCCGATTTCCTGGCCAGTTTTTTATTGGTCGCCTTCTTCGCCGCCTTCTTCACTGGCGCTGTCTTCTTCGGCGCCGCCTTGGCCGCAGCCGGCTTGGCCGAACCGGATTTCTTGGGCCGCGGCGCGAAACCCAGCGCCACCCAATCGGGCATGATCCTCGCCTTGTCCACGTTCTCGAATGCCACCGTCATCTCGGCGTTATCGACCTGGAACACGATGCTGCTGCCTTCAATGCGGACGATCTCGCCCTGCAGCCGGCGACGACCGTCCTGCGGCAGCCGCAGCACCACCTTGGCCGACTCGCCCTGGTGGCGAGTGAACTGCGCCAGGGTGAACAGCGGACGCTCGATGCCGGGCGACGAAACCTCCAGCGTGTAGTTGCCGGTGATGGGGTCCTCGACGTCAAGCTGGGCGGAAACCTCGCGGCTCACCGCTTCGCAATCCTCGATATTGACCATGCGCGTGGCCAGTTCGGCTTCAGGCACATCGATATACAGGCGCAACGTCGCGCTGCCCGGTGCGGGCAGGTATTCCGCGCCCAGCAGCTCCAGGCCCAGGGCCTGCACCGTCGGGGACAGCAGGTTCGCGATTTGTTTTGCCTTGTCGCTCACGTGATGACGATTCGCCAGTAGTACGGAGGTAGTGACGGCCCGGAAACGACAAAGGGCCCCGATGGGCCCCTTGTCCGATACCGCTGGATTCCGGTGCGAAAGTGGGAACATTCACTTTCGCGAGCCCGAGCCTTGGTCGTTAAAAAAGCCTCTTCGAGAGGCTTTCCATCAAACCGAAAAGCTTGGTAGCGGGGGCAGGATTTGAACCTGCGACCTTCGGGTTATGAGCCCGACGAGCTGCCAGACTGCTCCACCCCGCATCAGAAGCGGAATTATGGTGACTCGGGTTGTTTAATGCAAGCCCGGATCGCCGCAAGGTTCAGCCGGCGAAGGCCTGCTGGCACCACGCCATGATCGGATTCCAGGCCAAGCCCAGCGCCAGCAAGGCCAGCGCATTGACCCCGAACACGGCCGGAACCACGCGATCGACACGCGGCGGCGGCAGTTCGCCGACCGGCTCGTCAAAGTACATCACCTTGATCACGCGCAGATAATAGAAAGCGCCGATCACCGCGCACACCACGCCGAGGATAGCCAGCCACACCAGCCCTGCGTCGAGTGCGGCACCCAGCACCACCAGCTTGGCCCAGAAACCCAGGAACGGCGGCACGCCGGCGAGCGAGGCCATCACGCACAGCACCAGTCCGGCCTGCCATGGGTTGCGCGCATTCAGACCCTTGAAGTCGTCGATCTGGTCGGCCTCGAAACCCTGGCGCGAGAGCACCACGATCGCGCCGAATGCCGCGGCCGACATGATCGCGTAGCTGATCGCATAGAACAGCGCCGCGGCATAACCGCGCTCATCGCCACCGGCCAGCCCCAGCAGCAGGAAACCCACGTGCGAAACCGTGGAATACGCGAGCATACGTTTCAGGTTGGTCTGGGCGATGGCGATCACGTTGCCGATCACCAGCGACGCGGCAGCCAGGCCGGCCAGCAGCAGCTGCCATTGCTCGGACATCGGGCCGACACCGTTTTCGAGCAAGCGGTAGGCCATGCCGAACGCGGCAAGTTTCGGGCCGGAACTGATGAACAGAGTGATCGGCGTGGGCGCGCCGTGGTAGACGTCAGGCAGCCACATGTGGAACGGCGCCGCACCCAGCTTGAATGCCAGGCCGGCGACCAGGAACACCACGCCGGTCAGCAACAGGGTCCTGTCGGCGACGCCGGTCGAGGCGGCATGGATGCCGGCCAGGTCGAGCGTCCCAGTCGCGCCATAGATCAGCGACATGCCGTACAACAACAGGCCCGAAGCCAGCGATCCGAGCACGATGTACTTCATCGCCGCTTCCGACGACAGTCCGTCATCACGATTGAGCGCCACCAGCGCGTACGAACATAACGCCAGCAGTTCAAGCCCCAGGTACACCATCACCATGTTGCCAGCCGAAACCAGCATCATCATGCCGGCCGTGGCGAACAGCACCAGCACCGGCACTTCACCCGGATAGAGTTTGCGTTCGCGCAGGTACGGCCAGGCATAAACGAGCGACAACGCGCTGGTCAGCAGGACCACCACCTTGCTGACGTCGGCCATCACGTCGCGCACGAACATTCCACTGAACACCGTGCCCTGCCCGCCCACGCCGCAGGCGATCATCGCCAGCACGCCCACCAGCAAGGCCAGCGCCAGTACGTGCGTGATCACGCGGCGTTGCGCGTCCAGGAACAGGTCCAGCATCAGCAGGGCGAAGGCGCCCCCGATCAGCACCAGCTCCGGCAGCAGCGGCATCAGGTCGGCGGTGGCGGATAACGTCGGCGTGGTCATCATTCTTCCTTACAACTTGCTGTTGGCGAGCTGCATCGCCAGTTGCGCGATCGAGGGCTCCATCAGGTCGGTCAGCGGCTTGGGCCAGATGCCCAGCGCCAGCACGCCGAGGGCGAACACGCCCAGCACCAATATCTCGCGCCCGTTCAGATCCTTCATTTCGGCCACGTGCGCATTGGCCACTTCGCCGTACATCACCCGCTTGACCAGCCACAGGGTGTAGGCGGCGCCGATCACCAGCGTGGCAGCAGCGGTTAGGGCAATGACCGGATGTTTCTGGAAGCTGGCCACGATGACCATGAATTCGCCGACGAAGCCGCTGGTGCCCGGCAGACCCGCGTTGGCCATGCCGAAGAACACGAACAACACTGCGAACCATGGCATCACGTTGGCCACGCCGCCGTAGTCGCGGATCATGCGCGTGTGCATGCGGTCATAGAGCACGCCGACGCAGGAGAACATCGCGCCTGAGACGAAGCCGTGCGAGATCATCTGCACCATCGCACCCTGCAAGCCCAGGCGTGCGGCGTCGAGGTTGCCCGCATCGCGCACCAGGCCCATCGCGATGAAGATGCCCAGGGTGGCGAAGCCCATGTGCGAAACCGACGAATAGGCGATCAGCTTCTTCATGTCGTCCTGGACCAGCGCCACCAGGCCCACATAGACCACTCCGATCAGCGACAGCACGATCACCAGCATGGCCCACTCGTGGCTGGCATCGGGCAGGATCGGCAAGGTGAACCGAAGGAAACCATAGCCGCCGATCTTCAGCATGATCGCCGCCAGGATCACCGAACCCGCTGTCGGCGCCTCGACGTGCGCGTCCGGCAGCCAGGTGTGCACCGGGAACATCGGCACCTTGACCGCAAACGCGATCAGGAAGGCGAAGAACAGCCAGGTCTGCTCCTTCGCGTTCAATGGCATCTGGTACAGGTCGGCGAACTGGAAGCTGCCGCCTTTCAGGTACAGGTAGATCAACCCGACCAGCATCAGCACCGAGCCGAGGAAGGTGTACAGGAAAAACTTGACCGAAGCGTAGATGCGGCGCGGGCCGCCCCAGACACCGATGATCAGGAACATCGGGATCAGCATCGCCTCGAAGAACACATAGAACAGCATCGCATCGGTGGCGCAGAACACCCCGATCATCATCCCTTCCAGGAACAGGAATGCGGCGACGTACTGGCTGACGCGCTTCTCGATCACCGTCCAGGCGCCAATCAGCGCCAGCGCGGTGGTCAGAGTCGTCAGCACGATCAGGGCGATGGAGATGCCATCCGCACCCAGGCTGTAGAAAATGTCATAGGCCGGGATCCACGGCCGCTGTTCGACGAACTGCATGCCGGGATCGGCGAAATTGAAACCCGTCAACAACCCCAGGCTGGCGACGAAGGTCAACAGCGCCACCACCAACGCCGACCAGCGCGCGGCGCTCGCGCGGGCATTGCCCAGGGCGAGGATCAGCGCGCCGCCGAACATGGGCAACCAGATCAATACACTCAACAAAGGCCAGTTCGACACGTCTTCGTATCCGTCAGGTCAGCGCCAGAACTCGATGAGCACGGCCAGGAGTGCAATCAGGCCGAGGATCATCGCGAAGGCGTAGTGGTAGAGGAAACCCGATTGGGTACGTCGCAACAGGTTGGCGGAAAGGTCGACCAGGCGGGCACTGCCGTTGACCGCGGCGCCGTCGATCACCTTGCTGTCGATCGCGTTCGACAGGTCGCCCAGGGCCACGCCGCCGCCGGCGAAGCCACCGATCCACAACGTATCCATCCAGTATTTCTTGTCCAGGATGTTGGCGAAGAACGCGCCGACACGACTATGGCGCATCCGCGCGGGCAGTTCCGGCTTGAACAGGTACAGGAAGGTCGCCAGCACGAATCCGCCCAGCGCCAGCCAGAATGGCGGCGCCTGCATGCCGTGCACCGCGTACTTCGCCGGACCATGCCAGAACTCCGCCTTCAGGGCAGTGACAGTGTCCGCCGAGGGCGTGATGAAGTCGATCGCGCCGAGGAAGAACGGCAGTTGCTCATGGTGCCCGGTCCAGTCGGTACCGAACAGCATCGGTCCGATGGTGAAGTAGCCGATGAAGATGGACGGGATCGCCAACAGGATCAGCGGCACCGTCACCACCCACGGTGACTCGTGCGGTTCGTGCGCGCCGTGGTGGCCATCGTCGTCATGCGCATGGTCATCGTGACCATGTCCATGATCCGCATGCGCCTCACGGAAGCGTTCCTTGCCATGGAAAGTCAGGTACATCAGACGGAAGCTGTAGAAGCTGGTGACGAAGACGCCGCCGAGTACCGCCCAGTAGCCGTAGGTGGCGATCCAGTTGTGGGCTTCGTGCGCGTGGTGCGCGGCCGCCTCGATGATCGTGTCCTTCGAATAGAAGCCCGAGAAGAACGGGGTACCTACCAGCGCCAGGGTGCCGATCAGCATGGTCCAGTAGGTGATCGGCATGTACTTGCGCAGGCCACCCATCCTGCGCATGTCCTGCTCATGGTGCAGGGCGATGATCACCGAGCCCGCACCCAGGAACAGCAGCGCCTTGAAGAAGGCGTGGGTCATCAGGTGGTACACCGCCGCCGAGTACGCCGACACTCCCAGCGCGACGGTCATGTAGCCAAGCTGCGACAGCGTGGAATATGCCACCACCCGCTTGATGTCGTTCTGCACTATGCCGATCAGGCCGGTGAAGAAAGCGGTAGTCGCGCCGATGAACAGCACGAAGTTCAGCGCGGTCTCGCTCAGCTCGAATAGCGGCGACATGCGCGCCACCATGAAGATGCCTGCGGTGACCATGGTCGCGGCATGGATCAGCGCCGAGATCGGGGTCGGGCCTTCCATCGAATCCGGCAGCCACACATGCAGCGGCACCTGCGCCGACTTGCCCATCGCGCCAATGAACAGGCAGATGCAGATGATGGTCGCCACTTCCCACGGATGGCCGCTGATGATCTGCGCGGTGGCGCCCTTCAGCATCGGCGCGTTGGCGAACACGGTGGCGTAATCCAGCGTGCCGAACCAGAACAGCACCGCAGCGATGCCGAGCAGGAAGCCGAAGTCGCCGACCCGGTTGACCAGGAAGGCCTTGAGGTTGGCGAAGATGGCGCTGGGGCGCTTGAACCAGAAGCCGATCAGCAGGTAGGACACCAGACCCACCGCTTCCCAGCCGAAGAACAGCTGCAGGAAATTGTTGCTCATCACCAGCATCAGCATGGAGAAGGTGAACAACGAGATGTAACTGAAAAAGCGCTGGTAACCGTCGTCGTCGGCCATGTAGCCGATGGTGTACACGTGAACCAGCAGCGAGACGAAGGTGACCACCACCATCATCATCGCGGTCAGCTTGTCGACCATGAAGCCGACGTGCGCGGAATAATTGCCGACCTGGAAAAAGGTGTACACGTTCTCGTTGAACGGCGCCGCGCCCTGCCCGACCAGCTGGTACAGCACCCAGCCCGACAGCGCGCAACTGGCCGCGACGCCGAGGATGGTGACCCAGTGCGCGCCGGCGCGGCCGACCTGGCGGCCGAACAGGCCGGCGATCACGCTGCCCAGCAGCGGCGCCAGGACCACGGCCAGGAGTAGATTCTTGGAAATTTCCAGACCCGTCATCGGTGCATCAGCCCTTCAAGGTATCGACTTCGGACACGTTGATCGTGCGCCGGGTGCGGAACAGGGTGACCAGGATGGCCAGGCCGATCGCGGCCTCGGCCGCGGCCACGGTCAGGATGAAGAACACGAAGATCTGGCCGGCCGGATCGCCGAACTGGCGCGAGAACGCGATGAAGTTGAGGTTGACCGCCAGCAGCATCAGCTCGATCGACATCAGCAGCACGATCACGTTCTTGCGGTTGAGGAAGATGCCGGCGACGCTGATGCAGAACAGCACCGCGCCCAGCGCCAGCAGATGGCCCAAAGCGATCATGGCTTGACCTCCGGTGGTTCGGTCGCAGGCACGATCAGGGTCTCGCGCACCGGATTCTCGACCGCGACCTTGACCATGCGCAGGCGGTCGGAAGCCTTGGTCCGTGCCTGCTCGGCTGGATCCTGGGTCTTGGTGCCGGTGCGACGGCGCAGGGTCAGCATGACCGCCGCGATCACTGCCACGGTCAGGATCACCGCGGCGAATTCGAACGGCAGCAGGAACTCGGTGAACAGCGTGCGCGCCAGCCACGCGGTGTTGGAAACATCCGCCGCGGCCGAAGCGGCGTTGGTCGCATACGGCGTGCCCAGCTTCGCCTTGACCCCAATCAGCACCACGATCTGTACCAGCATGATCACTGCCACCAGCAGGCCGAACGGCAGGTAGCGCACCCAGCCTTCGCGGATCTTGACGATGTCGATGTCCAGCATCATCACCACGAACAGGAACAGCACCATCACCGCGCCCACGTAGACCAGGATCAGGGCCACGCCCAGGAACTCCGCGCCCACCAGCAGCCATACGCAGGCCACGGAGAAGAAGGTCAGGATCAAGGATAGAGCCGCATGCACCGGGTTGCGCATGGTGATAACGCCACCCGCGGCGATGACCGCGACGACGGCGAAGGCATAGAACGAGATCAGCAGGAAATCCATCTGGTCCTCAGCGGAAGGCGGCGTCGGCGGCGCGGCGCTCGGCGATCTCGGTTTCGAACCGGTCCCCGATAGCCAGCAGCTGCGGTTTCGTGACGATGTTCTCGCCACGGTTTTCGAAGTGATATTCCAGGATGTGCGTCTCGACGATGGAGTCCACCGGGCAGCTTTCCTCGCAGAAGCCGCAGTAGATACACTTGAACAGGTCGATGTCATAGCGCGTGGTGCGACGGGTACCGTCCTCGCGCTTCTCCGAATCGATGGTGATCGCCAGCGCCGGGCAAACCGCCTCGCACAACTTGCAGGCGATGCAGCGTTCCTCGCCGTTGGGATAGCGACGCAGCGCGTGCAGGCCGCGGAAACGCGGCGACTGCGGGAACTTCTCCATCGGGTACATCATGGTGTACTTGGGCTTGAAGGTGTATTTGAACGTTAGCCACAACCCGCGGAGCAGCTCCAGCAGCATCAGGCTCTTGAAGTAATGGACCACTTTATTCATCACTCAGACGCCTTTCTCGAATACGCCGAAGAACACCAGCAACGCGGTGACCGCGATCCAGGCGATGGTCAGCGGAATGAACACCTTCCAGCCCAGGCGCATGATCTGGTCGTAGCGATAGCGCGGGAAACTGGCGCGGAACCAGATGAAGCAACTGGCGAAGAACAGCACCTTCAGCAGCAGCCACGGCCAGCCACCCTGCCAGATCCAGTTCACCCAGGGCGATACATCGGCCACGATCCAGCCCTGCAGCGGGCTCAGCCAGCCACCGAGGAAGAACAGCGACACCAGGAAGCTGACCAGGATCATGTTGGCGTATTCGGCCAGGAAGAACAGCGAGAACGCTGCGCCGGAATACTCGACCATGTGCCCGGCGACGATTTCCGATTCGCCTTCGGTCACGTCGAACGGCGCGCGGTTGGTCTCGGCCACGCCGGACACCCAGTACACGATGAACAACGGGAACAGTGGCAGCCAGAACCACTCGAAGAAACCGGCATTGCCCGACTGCGCCATCACGATGTCGCTCAGGTTCATGCTGCCAGCCGCGATCAGCACGCCGACCAGCGCGAAGCCCATCGCGATCTCGTAGCTGACGACCTGGGCGGCCGAACGCATTGCGCCGAGGAAGGCGTACTTCGAGTTCGACGCCCAGCCGGCGATGATGATGCCGTACACACCCAACGAAGTCATCGCCAGCAGGTACAGCAGGCCTGCATTGGCGTTCGACAACACCAATTGCGCATCGAACGGCACTACCGCCCACGCGGCGAACGCAGGAGCCAGCGTGATCAGCGGTGCAAGGATGTACATCGTCTTCTGCGCCTTCGCAGGCATCAGGACTTCCTTGAACAACAGCTTGAACACGTCGGCGAAGGCCTGGAAGATGCCCATGCCCACGTACATCGGCCCATGGCGTACGTGCATCCAGCCGATCAGCTTGCGTTCCCAGACCACGTAGAACGCCACCGCCACGATCACCGGCACCGCGATGACCAGGATCTTGAGCACGATCCACAGGACCATGCCGAACCCGCCCAGCCCGAGGAACCAGTCGCGCAGCGGGCCCGCCGCATTGAGCAGCAATTCGTTCATGCGCGCACCACCGTAACCCGTCCCGCACCCAGCGGCGCAGTGGCGCCGTGTCCGCTTTCGATCCAGGCCGCGCCGCGCGCCACGCGCTTGTCGATTACGACCGGCAGCGTGGCTGTGCCATCCGGAGCCCCAACCTTGGCGACAACGCCTTCGGTCAGGCCAGCGGCCTCGGCATCCACAGGATTCAGCGTGATCCGTGGGGAAACGTTGAGTGGATGTTCCTGCAGGGCTTCGGCGCGACGGACGACACCGTCAGTGCGATAGATCGCCATGGTAGCCGCGACTTCCAATCCATCGGATGCCACGACCGGCGCAGCGGACTTTGCAATCGTAGCCGGAGATACGGCGATTCCAGCGGCACGGGCGCCAGCGAGATCGGTGAATTCGAATGCGGGCAACTGCAACTCGCCGCCGAGTGCACGCAGGACCCGCCAGCCTTCTCGCGCTTCGCCTGGCAACTTGCCGCCGGCCTGCGTGCGCTGGTCCACGCCGTCGAGGTTGGTCAAGGTCGCTTCGATTTCCGGCAACGCACCAATCGGCAGGATCACGTCCGCCACGTTGCGGGTCGAGTTGCAGGCGAAATGGCTGAAAGCCACGACCTTGGCGACCTTCAATGCCTTCTGCGCAGCCGCGCCGTCGGCGAAGTCGAGGCCTGGCTCGATGCCGTAGATGACATAAGCAGCGCGCGGATCGGCGAACATGCCGGCGACGTCGCGCTTGGCCGGCAACACGCCATTGCGTGCCAAACCAACCGCGTTGGCGCCCTGCGGAATGCGGCAGAGCGCGGCACCTGTAGCCGCAGCGAATGCCTTCGCGGCACTGCGGAT
>JAKFDG010000155.1:0-2386 GCA_036677285.1 Pseudoxanthomonas sp. | reverse complement strand
GGGGTTGGGCCTTCGCCCAGGAACTTGCGCGGATTGACCACGCGGCCGTTCTCCCAGACTTCGAAGTGCACGTGCGCACCGGTGGAACGGCCGGTGGAACCGGCCTTGGCCACTTCCTGGCCCACCCGCACCAGATCGCCGACCTTCACCACGAGGCGCGAGTTGTGCGCGTAGCGGGTGATATAGCCGTTGCCGTGGTCCACGTCGACCACGTTGCCGTAACCGCCCTTGATGCCGGCGAAACTGACCACGCCATCGGCCACGCCCAGCACCGGATCGCCCACGTCGGCTTCGAAATCGATGCCCTTGTGGAACTGGCCACCGCCGCCGATCGGATTGGCGCGGCCACCGAAGCCGGAGGTGATGTAGCTGTTGGCGATCGGCATGCGCGAGGGCGTGGCGTTCTTGTCCAGCTCGCGGTTGAACAACAGCGCTTCCAGAACCGAGAGCTGCTGGCCGGAAGCGGCGAACTGCTGCTCCATCTGGCCGATGCCCTCGCGCAACGCTTGCGGCTTCATGTCGTAGGCCGCATCGTTACCACCGACGCCGACCGGCTCGTCGAAATTGAATTCGCCATCCTGCAGCTGGCCGACACGGGTCAGGCGTTCGCCCAATGCATTGAGGCGGTTGGCCTGGGCCTGCAATTCGCCCAGGCGCGCGGCCATGGCGTTGATTTCCTGCTGGGCGCCACGCCGGACCTGGTCCAGTTCGGTCTGCTGCTTGTCGGCCTTGGCCTGCAGCAGCGACACCTGGGCCATGCCGGCGGCACTACGGACACCGATGCCCAGGGCCAGGCCTGCAACGAGCAGGCAGGCGGCGCTGGAAAGGGGCCGAGCGAGGACGAATCCACGCGCCTGTCGGGATTTGCTGGTCAGCGCATGCGCCAACCGGGCGCGTGAATTGTTTACGATGTTTTGAAAGGTCATAGATACCGATGTCTGATTCGAAGTCCCAGCCGCGTCGTGCTTCATCCCCGCAACCAGCCCTGCTGGCCGCGATGACGGATGCTGCCACCGACCCGGTGCGCCGCGCCTTATGGCTTGACGCGCTGGAACAGCAACTTCGCCCCTGTCTGCCGCCTGCCTTGTCCAGCCATTGCCGGCTGGGGAATGTGACAAACGGAAAACTCGTTTTTATTGTCGATTCACCGGTGTGGCGGGCCAAACTGCGCCTTGCCGCACCGGAACTGATCGAACTGGCCCGATCCATCGGTCTGGCGGCCACCGAGGTGTCCGCGAAAATAACCACTGAGCCCCTCCGGCCCGTGCAGGCGGCCGGACGTACGGTCAAACCCATGTCCGAAGCCGCCCGCGATGCACTGAGGGCCGCCCTGTCATCCCTGGAGGATTCCGGCTCCGCGAAACCCGGTAGTGGCAGGAATTCCGCTCCCGCCAACCCGCGCGGCCGGCCAGAACGTTGAATCCGGCGCACACAGGACGGGGCATGTTACCCGCGATGGCGGACCCGTTCGTTATCGATTGGTTAAGATTTCGTTAGATACCAGCCGGGGGCAGGTCCGGATTCACACTTCGGACCATCGGTAATCCCGATTGTGTTACAGCGCTCAGCCGGCGAGCATGGGACTGGCGTAGGCGACCGGCGCGGGGCCGGCGGCAGTTTCGAAAGTGACTTCTTCCCAGGCCGAACGCTCGGCCATCAAGGCCCGTACCAGCTTGTTGTTGAGCGCGTGTCCGGACTTGAAACCCTCGTAGGCGCCCAGGATGGGATGCCCGGCCAGGTACAGGTCGCCGATGGCATCGAGGATCTTGTGGCGCACGAATTCGTCTACGTAGCGCAGGCCGTCGTCGTTGAGCACGCGGAACTCGTCCAGCACGATGGCGTTGTCCATCGAGCCGCCCAGGCCGAGGTTGCGCTCGCGCATGTACTCCAGGTCGCGCATGAAACCGAAGGTGCGCGCGCGCGCGACTTCCTTGGTATAGGCGGCGGTGGAGAAATCGATTTCGGCCCGCGACTGCGAGGCGGGGATCATGGGGTGGTCGAATTCGACCGTGAAGCCCACGCGGAAGCCCTCATGGGGCACGAAGCGCGCGATCTTGTCGCCGTCGCGCACTTCCACCGGATGCTTGATGCGGATGAATCGCTTGGCCGCGGCCTGCTCCACCACGCCCGCCGATTGCAGCAGGAACACGAACGGGCCGGCGGAGCCGTCCATGATCGGCAGTTCGGCCGAGGACAATTCCACATAGGCGTTGTCGACGCCCAACCCGGCCATGGCCGACATCAGGTGTTCGACAGTCATGACCTTGGCGCCATCGCGGCTCAGGCCGGTGCATAGCGTGGTTTCGCTGACCAGATCGGCCCTGGCCGGGATTTCGACCACCGGGTCCAGGTCTACGCGCCGGAATACGATGCCATTGTCCACCGC
>JAKFDG010000154.1:0-3657 GCA_036677285.1 Pseudoxanthomonas sp. | reverse complement strand
GCGCCTGCTGCGCCAATGCCGGCGCCGAAAGCGGCGCAAGGCACCGGCAGACCCGCCGATATCGAATGCCGCATGGTGGTGCTGGGCTCCGGTCCCGGCGGTTATACCGCCGCGTTTCGCGCCGCCGACATCGGCCTGGATACGGTGATGATCGAACGGTACCCCGCCTTGGGCGGCGTCTGCCTCAACGTCGGCTGCATCCCCTCCAAGGCGTTGCTGCATGCGGCAGCGCTGATCGAGGAAGCCGCGCATTCGGCCGACATCGGCGTGGAATTCGGTCCGCCGAAGATCGACCTGGACAAGCTGCGCACGTTCAAGGATACGAAGGTCGTCGGCCAGTTCACCAAGGGACTGGCCGGCATGGCCAAGCAGCGCAAGGTGCGCATCGTGCAGGGCGTGGCTTCATTCGTATCGCCGAACGAACTTGAGATCGTCGCCGACGACGGCAAGACGCAATTGCTGCGTTTCGAGCAATGCATCGTCGCCGCCGGTTCGCAGGCGGTGAAACTGCCCGCGTTCCCGTGGGACGACCCGCGGGTGATGGATTCCACCGACGCGCTGCAGATCGCCGACGTGCCCAAGCAGTTGCTGGTGGTCGGCGGCGGCATCATCGGCCTGGAGATGGCGACGGTGTACCGTGCCCTGGGCAGCCAGGTGACCGTGGTGGAATTCATGGACCAGCTGATGCCGGGCGCCGACAAGGACCTGGTCAAGCCGCTGGCCGATCGCCTGAAGAAGCAGGGCGTCGCGATTTATCTCAAGACCAAGGCGACCCAGGTCGAAGCGTCGAAGAAAGGCATCAGCGTCGCCTTCGAAAGCGCCACCGAAGGCCAGGCCGCCGAGCTGCAGACCACCACCTTCGACCGCGTGCTGGTCGCCGTGGGCCGTTCGCCCAACGGCGCAAAGATCGGGGCCGACAAGGCCGGCGTCACCGTCACCGATCGCGGCTTCATCCCGGTGGACCGGCAGATGCGCACCAATGTGCCGCACATCTTCGCCATCGGCGATATCGTCGGTAACCCGATGCTGGCGCACAAGGCTACGCATGAAGGCAAGCTCGCGGCGGAAGTCGCGGCCGGCGAGAAGAAGGAATGGGTGGCGCGGGTGATCCCATCGGTGGCCTACACCGATCCGGAAATCGCCTGGGTCGGCGTCACCGAAACCGAAGCCAAGGCGAAAGGCCTCAAAGTCGGCGTGGGCAAGTTCCCGTGGGTCGCCTCGGCGCGCGCGGTCGGCATCGGTCGCGGCGAAGGCTTCACCAAGCTGATCTTCGACGAGGGGACCGACCGCATCATCGGCGGCGCCATCGTCGGCGTGCATGCGGGGGACCTGATCACCGAAATTTCGCTGGCCATCGAGATGGGCGCCGACGCGGCCGACATCGGCCATACCATCCACCCGCACCCCACGCTCAGCGAATCGGTGGGCATGGCGGCGGAGGTGTTCGACGGCACCATCACCGATCTCTATATCCCGAAGAAAAAGTAGCTCCGGTTGCGCGGGCGGCGATCCACCAAGGCCCCGGTCATTCGGGGCCTTTGCATTGGCGGAAGTGGACTAGACGGGGAGCGCCGAAGCCAGGCGCTCGGCGCGCCGAAGTTCGATCCGCTTCCAGGCCTTTTCATGGAAATGGAACACGACGCTGTTGCAGGCCGGTTCGACCAGCGCCAGCGCACCACCCACGAGGAGGCTGCCAGTGAACAGCCAGCCCAACAGGAAGGCGACGGTGAAATGCAGTATCGCGAAGCTGAAAGTCTTGGTCATGGACTCCTCCAGACGAGAATTAATCTCATTATTGGGTTGCCTACGACAAAGTCCAGCACATGGTTTCTTGTCAGTCGATAGGTTGCGCCTATTAAAAACTTCTTGCAGGGCACAAAGACGAAGCCCCGGCAGCGGGCCGGGGCTTCTTGGGAGGTCTGCGGCGGAGCATCGACGAGGAAGTTAGGCCGCGGACCTTGCAAGGACTGACCGGACCATTTCGTGAAAGTTCCGGTTTTCCCAACTGAACAGGCAAATTGCCTGAAATCGTTTAGCGCCAGGCTTCGAAGCTGCCATCCCACTCTCGCAAGTCGAGCGGATCATGGAAACACGGCTTTTGCCGGTTGCCGCTGAAATTTAACGCCTGTTATACTTTTGCGGCTCGGCGAGGCGCCTGCAATGGCCTTGTCCCCCTCCACTCACCGGGTTTCGTGTGTGCTGAATTCCGCCGCCACGGGCCGGCGACTGGCATTGCGGGCGGTAGCCTGGCAGCTGGCCGCGGTAATGCTGGTGGCGCTGGCCTTCCTCGTACAGGGTTCGTCCGCAGGATTTGCGGCGTTCCTGGGAGGCGCGAGTGTGGTGTTGGGTAGCGCCCTGGCTGCGAATGTCGCGCTGGGCGGTGGAGTGGTTCCGGCGCGTTCCGCGTTCCTGCGGCTGCTGCTGGGCACCTGCCTGAAGTGGTCGGTGGTAATAACGATATTCGCCATTGCATCGGGTGTTGGGCGCTTGCCGCCGCTCCCGATGCTGGCAGGGCTCGCGGTCGCCTTGATCGCGTACCCACTGGTTTTGAACTTTAGTAGTCAGGGTAGAACGTGAGCGCTGAAGCGGCTTCCGGCGGCGGGTCCACCGAATACATCCAGCATCACTTGCACCATCTCCAGTGGCACGTGGGAGAGGGCAAGTTCATGACCATCAACATCGACAGCGTGCTGATCACGCTGGCGTTGTCGGCGCTGTTCCTGTTCTTCTTCCTGCGCACCGCGCGCAGGGCGACCGCGGGCGTGCCGGGCAAGTTCCAGGCCTTCGTCGAAATGGTCGTCGGCTTCGTCGACGGACTGGTCCGGGAAACCTTCCATGGCCGCAGCAAGCTGATCGCGCCACTGGCCATCACCATCTTCTGCGTCGTGTTCCTGATGAACTTCATGGACATGATCCCCGTCGACTGGCTGCCGGCCCTGTGGGGCAAGGGCAATGAACTGGCCGGGCACGATCCCGCCCACGCCTACCTGCGCGTGGTGCCCACCGCCGACCTCAACACCACCCTCGGCCTGTCGCTGATGGTGTTCCTGCTGATCCAGGTCTTCGGCATCGCCCACAAGGGCATCGGCACCTTCACCAAGGAAGCCTTCACCGCGCCGTTCCACGCCGAAGGCACGGTGATGAAGATCCTGCTGGCGCCGGCCAACCTGCTGCTGCGCGTGATCGAGGAGCTGGTGCGCCCGCTCTCGCTGACCCTGCGACTGTTCGGCAACATGTACGCCGGCGAGCTGATCTTCATCCTGATCGCGCTGATGACCTGGAACTCGCTGTTCTCCAGCGGCATGACCTACGTGATGGCGCCGCTGCAGTTCATTTCCGGCTTCGTCTGGACCGCATTCCACATCCTCGTGATCACCTTGCAGGCCTTCATCTTCATGATGCTGACCATCGTGTACCTGAGCATGGCGGCGGAGAGCCACTGAGTTTCGCTTCACCCTTCATCCAAATCCCTTTTTTTACCTGACGAGTAGTACGGAGAACACCATGGAAAATGTCGCCCTCTACGCAGAAATTGCGAAGTTCACGGTCATCGCGGCCGGCCTGCTGATCGGTCTCGGCGCCCTCGGCACCGCCATCGGCTTCGCCATCCTCGGCGGCAAGTTCCTGGAAGGTTCGGCCCGCCAGCCGGAACTGACC
>JAKFDG010000153.1:0-9734 GCA_036677285.1 Pseudoxanthomonas sp. | reverse complement strand
GTTGCGCGCGCCGCGGTCCGATCGCAGCATCACTTCGACCACCTCGGCGGGCGTGGCGGCCCGTAGCAAGCGGGCGCTTATCTCCTCGCTTTCGGTGGCGGCGGCTGCACTGGCGACCGTCAGCCTGTTGGCTTCCATGAGGGTCATCGCGTCACTGCCTGGCGCTCGGCAAAGCTGCCGCCCGCGTCGCCGACGGTAAGGGAGCGGGATTTCAGCGGAGACATAGGCAAGGCATGTGCCGAGCAGCGTACGAGGTGTTCGCGCCGCATAACGTGACGGCATACCCTTAAATTTCCGCAGTTCACGCGGCGGAGCGTTTGGGGCTTTCCATGCAAAACCCGCGAGGCGGACGGCGACGGCGTCCGGCCGTGCCGTGGCAGCGCAGATCGATGCGGAACGACGGGGAAGGGATTGCGTGGCTTCGAAGCGCTCATACGGTGGATCCGTTTTTATCCCGGTGCAGGAAAAGTCCTGTGCAGCGTCACGCAAGTTCCGGGCCAGCCCGGGCAGTGCCCCGCGACGCCGACGAAGACGGCGAGACACTGCGGCAATGCGGGGCGCTTGCGGGGCCGGCACGCACGCGGAGCGTCCGTCCGGGCCGCCGATGGGCAGGCCGAAGCCGTTCACGTTGATGACGAACGCGAGGTCGCGATAAGCCCCTGTGGGGCGCAATACGACGCGACTGCTATTCGTCGCGCACTTCACCGCCGGGCAGGAACTGCCAGGTGCGGGTCACGTGCAGGATGTCGACGTTCTCGGCGGTTTCCGGCAGCGGCGGGAACGGCACCGAGAGCTTGACGATGCGCAGCGCGGTGGAATCGAGCAGGGGGATGCCGCTGGACTGGATGATGCGGGTGTTCTCCACCGAACCGTCGCGGCGGACCGCCACGCTGATCACCAGTTGCCCGGCAAGGCGCTTGCGCCGGGCCTCGTCCGGATAGTTGAGGTTGCCCACGCGCTCGGCACGGTCCACCCATGCGCGCAGGTAGTTGGCGTAGGCATATTCCTTGGTGCTGGCGGAGACGAACTTGCGCTTCGGGCGCTTGGCGTACAGCTCCGAACGCAGGTGGATCTCCGCCGCCAGCCGCGCCATTTCCGCATCGCGGGTGACCTTGAGGTTGCCGCGTGGCAACTCGAGCCGGTCGGGCTCGGGTCGCGCTTCGGCGGGCGGCACCTGGTTCTCGCCACGGTCGGAGGTGACCACGCGCGCTTCCGGCGGCGGCGCCGCATCGGGCGACTGCGCGCGCAGCGGTTGCGGGGCCACGCCGGTCTGCGCCTGCGGCACCCAGCCGGCCTGGCTGTCGCGCGGGCGTCTGGATTTGTCCTGGTCGCCGCCGCCCTGCTGGTTGGCCGCGGCGAGGAAATCAGCCTGTTTGGGGGTCAGCGGGGTCTGGGTCTGGCTGAGGATCACGTCCAGGGTGGGCACCACCGGGGCGGCATCGTCGAGCGTATAGCCCAGACCCAGCACCAGCACCCCGTGCACGATCAACGACAGCGCCAGGGTGGCGGTGAGGCGTTCGTTGGAACCTATCTTCGGCGGTGCGACGGCGGCGGACATGTCAGGCGGCGAGCTTGCTCTCGATGGCGTCGAACAGGAGCCCGGCTATGTTCAGCCCGAACTGCGCGTCCAGTTCCCTCACGCAGGTTGGGCTGGTGACGTTGACCTCGGTCAGGTAGTCGCCGATCACGTCCAGGCCCACGAACAGCATCCCGCGCTGCTTCATCAGCGGCGCCACCTGTCCTGCGATCCAGCGGTCGCGGTCGGAGATCGGACGGCCTTCGCCACGTCCGCCCACGGCCAGGTTGCCGCGGAACTCGTCGCCCTGCGGGATCCGGGCGAGCACGTAATCCACCGGCACGCCATCGACCAGCAGGATGCGCTTGTCGCCATCCTTGATCTCGGGCAGGTAGCGCTGTGCCAGGGCCTGGCGCTGGCCGCCGTGGGTCAGGGTCTCCAGGATCACGTTGAGGTTGGCGTCGCCGGTGCCGGCGCGGAAGATCGAGCGCCCGCCCATGCCGTCCAGTGGTTTCAGCACCGCCTGGCCGTGTTCAGCGACGAAAGCCTTGAGCGCGGCCGCATCGCGGCTGACCAGGGTCGGCGGGCAGCATTGCGGGAACAGCAGTGCGGCCAGTTTCTCGTTGTAGTCGCGCAGGCCCTGCGGATCGTTGACCACGAAGGCGCCGGCGGCTTGGGCGATGCCGAGCAGGTGGGTGTCGTAGAGGTATTCCTCGTCGAACGGCGGATCCTTGCGCATCAGCACCACCTGGCCGGGGCCGAAGGCCAGGTCGGCCCAGTCGCCCAAGGTGAACCAGCCCGCCCCTTCGCCGGGCTTGTGGCCCGGCTCGATGTCCTGCACCGTCAGCGGCGCCACCCGCGCCAGCGCCTTGCCGTCGCGCAGGGACAGGCCGCCGGGCCGTACATAGTGCAGCCTGTGGCCACGGCGCTGGGCCTCCAGCAGCATGGCGAAGGTGGTGTCCTTGGCGATCTTGATCGACCCGATGGGGTCCATCACGACGACGACGTCGAGGGGCATGGCGGGGAAGTCCGGGGGGCGTTTTGCCGGGCCGAAGATGGTAGCAGGAGGCAAATGCGACGAAGATCGCATCGCGACATTCAGTTTGGCCCGGTTCTTGCAACCGAGCTTGACAGCCTGCGCTCGTACTGGGATATAGGTATCTTCGCAGCGGTGCCGATTAGAAAGCGTCGCGCTTGGGGAATGAAGAGTAATGACACAGCATGAAAACCCGGCCGGTGGGTTCAGCGGCCTTCGGGTGATGGTGATTGACGATTCGAAAACCATTCGCCGCACCGCCGAGACGCTCTTGAAGCGCGAAGGCTGCGAGGTGGTCACCGCCACCGACGGCTTCGAGGCCCTGGCCAAGATCGCCGACCAGCAACCGCAGATCATCTTCGTGGACATCATGATGCCGCGCCTGGATGGCTATCAGACCTGCGCGCTCATCAAGAACAACCAGGTCTTCAAGTCCACCCCGGTCATCATGCTGTCCTCCAAGGACGGCCTGTTCGACAAGGCCCGTGGCCGCATCGTCGGCTCCGAGCAGTACCTGACCAAGCCCTTCACCCGCGAAGAACTGCTCGACGCGATCCGCACCCACGTCGGCAGCTGAAGGCGATAGGGGACGAAACATGACACTTTTTGCCGAAAATTGGTCTGCGAAGGTCCCGCGATGAGCCGTACTCCGTTCGACATCCTGGCCGAATACGAGCGCCGGAGCCTGGCCCACGTCGTGGCGATGCCTGCGCGCGAGGCGGTGCAGGAGCAGTGGCGCGGGGTGGGTTACCGGGTCGGCCAGCGCCGCCTGGTTTCCGGGTTCGAGGACGTGGTCGAAATCGTGCCGCTGCCGCCGACCACGCCGGTGCCGGGCGCACAACCCTGGCTGCTGGGCATCGGCAACCTGCGCGGCAACCTGTTTCCGGTGATCGACCTCAAGCATTTCCTCGAAGGCGAGCGCACCGTGCTGCATGAAGGCCAGCGTGTGCTGGTGGTGCGCCAGGTGGGTGGTGACGTGGCCCTGACCATCGACGAGTTGTACGGCCAGCGCGGTTTCAGCGACGACCAGGCGATCGAGCCGGGCGCCCTCGCCGAAGGCCGCTACGCGCACTTCGTGGAACGCGCATTCCGCGGCGAGGAGCACGATTGGGGCGTCTTCGCGCTGTCGCTGCTGGCGCGCACGCCGGAATTCCGCCAGGCCGCGCTGTAAACAGGCCACGGTAGCGGCAAACAGATACAGGGGCCGTTGGAAACGGCCTGGTACTTGCCACCAGGGAAGGCGGTGACCGGATCCGGCGCACAGACGCGGAGTCCGTCGGGGCGGGTCCGGGAAAGACGGGCCGGGTGCTTGGGCAACGTGCATGGGGTGCGCTGCGCAAGGTGGGTTTGAGTTATTGCCGTACTTGACTAATTTCCAGGGGTTGAATGATGAGCACTGCACCGGACTCTCCCAAAGCCAGCAAACTCGGCAGTTTGGGAAGCAACTTCTGGCTGGTCCTGCTGGCGGTGTCGGTCATCGTGTTCGGGGCCAACACAGGCGTCGCCACGTATACCGGCAGCCGCCTTTCGGGCGCCTCCACCGGCGCTGCTGACTTGCAGGTGCTGTCGCAACAGTTGGCCAACCAGGGCCGCGAAGCGGTGTCCGGCGACGCGGAGGCGTTCAAGTCGTTCAAGGCCACCAAGGCGCAGATCGATTCGACCATCGCCACAACGAACAGCCGCTACGGGTCGGAGGGAACGGTCTCGGGTCCGCTGAGCAAGCTGACTTCCACCTGGGCGCCCTTGGGCAAGAGCGCCGACCAGCTGATCAACAGCGAACCTGCGGTGCTGGCCCTGGCGGGTAACGCCAATCGCTTCAGCAACCAAGTGCCGCAGTTGCAGGCGCAGCTGAACGAAGTGGTGCGCGCCATGTCGGCCAGCGGGGCGCAATCGTCCCAGATCTACAACGCTTTGCAGCAGGTCGTGGTGGCCGGCACCATGGCCCGCCGTGTCACTGAAATGCGCGCGGGCGGCAGCGGCGCGTCCGCGGCCGGCGACGCGCTCGCCCGCGACGCGGTGGTGTTCGGACAGGTGCTGGATGGCCTGCGCAACGGCAACGAGAGCCTGGGCATTGCACCACTTCGCAACGCCGGCGCGCTGTCGGCATTGCAGCAGTCGCAGGCGCTGTGGACGACGATGAAGAAGGATCTGGACGCCATCACCGGCAGTTCCAAGAACTTGTTTGCCGCGCAATCCGCCGCCGCCGCCATCACCAACGGTTCCGGACAGATGCTCGACGACAGCAAGAAGCTGTTCGATGCGTTTTCGTCGTTCGGCTCCGTCCGCGACACCCGTCCGTTCCCGAATTTCTGGCTCGGCATCATTTCCGGCGTCGTGGCGCTGGTGTCCATCGTAGGCCTGCTCTGGAGCCTGTACCGCAGTCGCCAGCGCGAGCAGGAAACGCGTTACCAGACCCAGGTGGAGTTCAACAGCCGCAACCAGCAGGCCATCATGCGGTTGCTGGACGAAATCAGTTCGCTCGGTGAGGGCGACCTGACGGTGAAGGCGACGGTGACCGAGGACATGACCGGGGCCATCGCCGACGCCATCAACTACGCCGTCGACGAGCTGCGCCACCTGGTCACCACCATCAACGACACCACCGTGCAGGTGGCCGCGTCCACCCAGGAAACCCAGGCCACTGCGTTGCAACTGGCGGAAGCGGCCGGGCACCAGTCCGACCAGATCAACAGCGCCTCCGAGCGCATCAACGAGATCGCGGTCAGCATCGACCAGGTCTCGCGCAACTCCACCGAATCCGCCGAAGTGGCGCAGCGCTCGGTGCAGATCGCCACCGAGGGCGCGGGCGTGGTCCGCGAAACCATCCGCGGCATGGACCAGATCCGCGACCAGATCCAGGAAACCTCCAAGCGCATCAAGCGCCTGGGCGAGTCGTCGCAGGAAATCGGCTCGGTGGTGGAACTGATCAACGACATCTCCGAGCAGACCAACATCCTGGCCTTGAACGCGGCGGTGCAGGCGGCTTCGGCCGGTGAAGCGGGCCGCGGTTTCGCGGTGGTGGCCGACGAAGTGCAACGCCTCGCCGAACGCACCTCCGGCGCCACCCGGCGCATCGAATCGCTGGTCCAGACGATTCAGGCCGATACCAACGAAGCGGTCAGCTCGATGGAGCAGACCACCTCGGAAGTGGTGTCGGGCGCACGCCTTGCCGAGGACGCGGGTACCGCGCTGGGCGAGATCGAGCGCGTGTCCAACGACCTCAACGAACTCATCAAGAGCATTTCCGGTGCGGCGCAGAAACAGTCGACCGCAGCCACGGACATCACCGAGACCATGGGCGTGATCCGCCAGATCACCTCGCAGACCTCGCTCGGCGCCGGCCAGACCGCGGAATCCATCGGCCACCTGACCCAGCTGACCGCCGACCTGCGCCGCTCGGTCGCCGACTTCAAGTTGCCGGGCTGAGGGCAGGGACGATCAAGTGATGAAAGCGCGAATTTCCCGAGCATCCCATCGGCGCGGCGGTAAAGGCTGGCCGGCAGCGTGCGGAGTGCGCCGATGAGCGCCCTGCGCGAGGCGATGAGCCATGCGGTGCTGGGTTGGGTCAAGCCCGAACTGGACGAGACCCTGCGTCTGGCGCGCATCGAGGTCGAATCCTTCGCCGAAGAGCCGGCCGACAGCACGCGCATGCATTTCTGCGCCGGTTACCTGCATCAGGTGCAGGGCACCTTGCGCATGGTCGAGCTGTACGCGCCGGCGATGGTGGCCGAAGAACTGGAACTGCTGGCCCAGGCGCTGCAGGAAAACACCACCAGCGACCGTGACGAGGCCTGCGCAACGCTGATGCGCGGCACGGTCCTGCTGCCCGACTACCTGGAACGCCTGCAGGGTGGCCATCGCGACATACCCATCGTGCTGCTGCCGCTGCTCAACGACATCCGCTCCGCGCGCGGCGCGCCGGGCCTGAGCGAAAGCGTGCTGTTCGCCCCCGACCTCGACCAGCCGCTGCCGTACGCGGTGCCGTTGCCGGAAGTGCTTTCCTGGCACGACCGCCAGACGCGGGTGGGCGAAGCACTGGAAAGCCTGGACCAGGCCTTGTCCGCATGGCCTGAAGATGCCGCGCCGGCAGAGGTCGCGGCCCTGGCCGGTGCGCTCGATCGACTGCTGGAAAGCGTCGAACATATCGCCAGCCGGCGCATGCTGTGGGTTGCCTCTTCGGTCGTCCAGGCCTTGCGCGAAGGCGCATTGCCCTCTTCGCCGGCGCTACGCCAGGCCTTTGCCGGGGTCAGCCGCGCGGTGCGCGCCACCCAGCAGGACGGCGGCGTCGTCGCGGCCGCGCCCAGCCAGGAACCGACCCGCCAGCTGCTGTACGTCGTCGCGCAATCCAAGGCCCGGCATGCGGCCCTGGACGGACTGAGGGATGCCTTCGCCCTGGATGCGGAGTTGCCCAGCGAAGCGGAACTGGACCATGCGCGCGGCAGCGTCAGCGGGCTCAATCGCGCCGTGCTCGATACCGTCGGCAACGCGGTCAAGGAAGAGCTGCTGCGGATCAAGGAAGCCCTCGACCTGCACCTGCGCACCGGCGCCGAAGTGGCCACGCTGCAAACCCAGGTCAACGAACTGGGCAATGTCGCCGACACCCTCGGCATGATGGGCCTGGGCGTGGCCCGCGACGTCGTGCAACAGCAACGCGACGGGTTGCGTGAAATGGTGGAAGGCGCGCGTCCGGCCGACGAAGGCGCCTTGCTGGATATCGCCGGCGCGCTGCTGTACGTGGACGCGACGCTGGACGACCAGGTGTCGCGATTGGGCGAACCCGGCGCCGACGCCGAGGATGCGGCCAGCTCCGAATCGCGGCGTACCGTCGAGGCCCTGGCGCAGGAAGCCATCCACAATTTCGCGACTGCGCGCGAAGGCTTCGTCGCCTTCATCGAAACCAACTGGGACCATACCGAACTGGCGGAAGTCCCGCGGTTGCTGGCCGAGGTTTCCGGCGCGCTGCGCATGCTGGAACTGCCGCAGCCCGCCGATTACCTGCTGGGCGTGCGCCGCTACGTGGCGGTCGAACTGATCGAAAAGCGCCGCGTGCCCGGCGGCCAGCAGCTGGATACGCTGGCCGATGCGATGGCCAGCCTCGAGTACTACCTCGAAGCGCTGCAGGAACGCCGCCCCAATCGCGACGAAATCCTCGACATAACCCGCACCAGCCTGGAAAACCTGCGTTACTGGCCCTTGCCGTCGGAAGTCGCGGCGCCGATCGAAGCGGCCCCGATCGAAGTGGCACCGATCGAAGTGGCACCGATCGAAGTGGCACCGATCGAAGTGGCACCGATCGAAGTGGCACCGATCGAAGTGGCACCGATCGAAGCGACACCGATCGAAGCGACACCGATCGAAGTGGTACCGGCGGAGGCGCACGCGGACATCGCCGGTGACGCTCTCCAACCCGAAGAGACAATGGTCGAAGCCGAAGAGGCGACGCTCGAAGCGGAGACGTTCGAGGAAGCAGTCGCGGACCCGGCCGATGTCGTGGCTGCACAGCACTTCGAAGCAGACGCAATATCCGTCTCGCATCTGCATGGAACGGAAGCCATCGTCGCGCAGGCGCCCATGATCGCCGAAGCCGCGCCTGTGGCCGCCCAGGCGTCCGCGCCGGGGGGCTTCGAAATCTCCGGCAACGATATCGACGACGACATCCGCGAAGTGTTCATGGAGGAGTTCGACGAGGAAATCGTCAATCTCGGCCAGTTGCTGCCGGCATGGAGCAAGGCACCGAACGACCTCGAGCGCCTGCGTTCGATCAGGCGCGTGTTCCACACGCTCAAGGGCAGTGGCCGCCTGGTCGGCGCCAAGCTGCTGGGCGAATTCAGCTGGAAGATCGAGAACATGCTTAACCGCGTGCTCGACGGCTCGCGGCCACCGTCCCACGCGGTGATCTCCTTGCTGGAGCACTCCACCCAGGTACTCCCGCAACTCAATGCCGCCTTGCGCGGCCAGGGCTTGGTGCATGCCGACCTCGCCGGGCTGCAGGAGCTCAGCGATCGGGTGGCGGCGGGCGAGGAAGCCTACTACTCCGCCTCGCCGACCGTGGCCGTGGACGAAGAAACCGACCAGGTTGCGGAAGTCGGCGACGCCTTCACCCAGTATCCCCCGCACGATGACGTCCCGGCCGTGTTCGAGCCCGAGACCGACGGCACCCCCGCCATGGTGGATGGCGTGCTGCGCGAGATCCTGGAAACCGAAATCGCCTCCCACCTGGAAACCGTCGACGGATGGCTGGCCAAGGCCAAGGACGCGCCGCGGCTTGCCGATGAACTCCTGCTGCGCGCATTCCACACCATGAATGGCGCGTTCGCCATGGCCGACGTGCCGGAAATCACCAGCGTCACCGGCGCGGCCGAGCAGTACATAAAGCGTCTGTGGTCGGCCGGGGAAATCCCATCGGCCGAAGGCGTCGACGCGTTGGCCGACAGCGCCCACGCGATCCGCCGCAGCATGGCCGCGCTGCAGGCGCCATCACCGCGCATCCCGGTGTTCGCCTCGCTCGCTGCACAGTTGGCCAGCCTGCGCGACAGCCTGCCTGAAGGTCGGGCTGTTGCCGTCACCGTCGACGATTCCGCGCAGCACACTTACCCCGAATCGATGCCCACGATCGAGCCGCCGGTTTCGCTGGGAGATGTGGAGCTGGCGGTCCACGACCTCTCGAAGTACATCGGTCATGGCGTCGAGGAGCAAGGCGACGCAGCCGCGCACGCCGACCAGGGCGCGGACACGCGGGAAGTGCAGGAATGGGAGACCGCCGACGCGCTTGTCGAAGAGCCTGTGCTCGAGGATGAGGAAATCGTGGTCGAAACCGCAACCAGTGAACCGGAAGCGATCCAGCCCGAAGCCACGCAGCCGGAAGCGGCGTTCACCTTCTTCGACCTGGAGTTGACCTACGCGCGCGCGCCGGCGGAAACCGCGGCGGAAGCGCCGGTGGCCGAAACCAGCGAAGCGACGGAGTCTGGCGCAATCGAAACGCCATTCGCGCCGCTCGATGCGGAAGCCTCGGAAGACAGTGCGGACGCCGCGGCGGAAGCCGGGCAAGAGCCCGCCGGTTCCGGGATGGCTGAGGTGGGGGAAACCACCGACATCGATTTGCCGGAAAGCGCGCTCGCCGGGGAACCGACGTTCGATGCCGAAGTTGCCGTGCAGGAAACCCCGGCTGCGGATGAAGCGGCC
>JAKFDG010000152.1:0-8253 GCA_036677285.1 Pseudoxanthomonas sp. | reverse complement strand
AAGGCGATGCTGCGCAACCCATGCTTCGAGGCAAGAGCCAGGCTTTGGCGATAGCAAGCTGCCAGCAGCTCCGGTTCTCCCTGCTCGCCGCCCCGCCAGACTGGTCCCACCGTGTGGATCACGTGTCCGGCAGGTAGCCGGTAGCCGCGAGTGATTTTGGCTTCACCCGTGCGGCAACCGCCCAGCAACCTGCATTCGTGGACCAGGTCGGGTCCCGCGGCGCGGTGGATCGCGCCATCGACTCCACCGCCGCCGAGCAGGGAGGAATTCGCCGCGTTGACGATGGCGTCGACCGCAAGCGTGGTGATGTCGGCTTGTATCGCCCTGATCACGGCCGGATTCACGCCGCGGGTTTCGGCCACGCATTGGCGATCTTGCAGAACAACCGCGCGGTCTGTTCGGTGTCGTAGACGGCGGAATGCGCGTCATCGGTGTTCCACTCCATGCCCGCGGCCTGCACCGCGCGCGCCAGCACGGTCTGGCCATAGGCCATGCCGGCCATGGTCACCGTGTCGAACACGCTGAAGGGATGGAAGGGATTGCGCTTGTGGCCGCAACGCGCGACGGCCGCGTTGAGGAAGTTGAGGTCGAAATGCGCGTTGTGCCCGACCAGGATCGCGCGCTGGCAGCCGTGCTTCTTCATCGCCGCGCGCACCGGAGCGAACACGTGGTCCAGCGCTTCCTTTTCCGGCTTGGCCAGGCGGAACGGATGGTCGAGGATGATGCCGGTGATCTCCAGCGATTTCGGATCGATATCCGTGCCCGGTGCCGGGATCAGGTGTGCGCTGGCGGTTTCGCCCAGGATGAAGGCGCCATCCGCATCCAGGTCGATCGGAACCACCGCGATCTCCAGCAACGCATGGCGGTTCCAGTCGAAGCCGCCGGTCTCCACGTCCACCACCACGGGCAGGTAGCCGCGGAAGCGGCGGGACATGGGGCTGGAGGGCATCGGTTCGTGGGGAGTCGTCATTGCGGCAAGCGTAGCAGAGGCCGCAAGCCACCCTTCGCGCTTTGCAGGAGCTGCGCAAGCTGCGACGGGGGCTTCAGACCGCCGAATGATCATCCGCAGGCTTCATTGCAACGGTCGCGACTCAAGCCGCGCCTACAGGGTGGTGCCGAGGATCGTGCCTTCCTCGCGCATGCGTTCGAGCATGGCGCTGCCCTGTTCGATGAAAGCGGGCAGGTCGCTGGCGCCCGCTTCTGCCGCAAGCTGCTCCAGCGACTGGCGTCCGCTCAGCTCGCCGCTGCGCAGGATTTCGATCAGCCGGTAGACCAACGGCGAGATCTCCGCGAAACGGATTTCGTATTGCCGGTCGCGTCGCACCAGCACCAGCGTCGGGGTTTCCGGTGGCGTGTCGGGCTGATAATCCGGACCGATGTGCTGGACCGGCCAAGTGTAGGCGAGCGCCCAGGCGGTGGGCGACAGCACGGGGATCCCGGTCAGCAAGTCACCGGCCACTGCGTGCACGGGGATTTCGTCGTCGGCGATCTGCAGCCCCAGCTCCACCCATTCGTAATGCGCCATCTCCGCCAGCCAGGGCGGATCACCGGCTCCGCTTCCGGCGCGGTCCTGCAGGAAACGGATGAATTCGCGCCCGATCTCGGCGAACAGCGGTGTGTGGCTGCGGTGCAGCGCATAGAACCCGCGCGCCAGCGAACGCCAGCGCTGTTCGCCCAAGGTCTTGCGGATCACCGGGAAATTGCCGGCCAGCAGGTTTTCGATATTGTTGAAGAACAGCTCGCGATAAATGGCGAGGCGGCGATCCTCGATGCCCGGGGGCGGCGCATGGGCGCCCGGATCGCGCAGGTGCGCGGCCAGCTCGAACTGTTGCTCGCGCAGGGCCTCAGGCATGGGCGGCGAGCATGGCCGTGGCGCCATCGGCGGCGCGCTGCAGCGTGCGGATGCGTTCGACCTCGGCCAGCAGCACCGGCATCGCCGGGAAATTGAAGTCGCGTTCCAGCAGGGTTGGATGCACGCCGTGGGTGCGGTAGGCGGCCTCCAGCAACGACCAGACATCTTCCTTGACTGCCGCGCCGTGGGTATCCACCTTCAGGTCGTCGGCTTCGTCGTAATGCCCGGCGATGTGGTACGAAGCGATGCGCGCCGTCGGCATGCGCGCCATGAACCCGTGCGCGTCATAACCATGGTTGATCGCATTGACGTAGATGTTGTTGACGTCCAGCAGCAGGTCGCAGTCGGCTTCCCCAAGGACGGCATTGACGAAATCCACTTCGTCCATCGCCTGGTAGGGGGCGGCGTAGTACGACACGTTCTCCACGGCGATACGGCGTCCCAATACATCCTGCACGCGGCGGATGCGCGCGGCGACGTGGCGCACGGCTTCTTCGGTGAACGGGATCGGCATCAGGTCGTACAGATGGCCTTCGTCGGTGCAGTAGCTCAGGTGCTCGCTGTACAGGCCGACCCGGTGCTGGTCGAGGAAGCGGCGCACGCGCACGAGAAAGGTCTCGTCCAGCGGCGCTACGCCGCCCAACGACAGCGAGAGCCCGTGGCAGGTAATGGGATGGCGGGAAGACAGTTCGGCCAGCGCTTCGCCGTACCTGCCGCCTATGCCGATCCAGTTGTCCGGCGCGCATTCCAGGAAATCGAACGCACCCGGCGCCGCGGTTTGCAATGCGCCGAGCAGGGCGCGCCGCAAGCCGAGGCCCGCACTGGAGTCGGGAAGTGAACTGGTCATGGAGTGCGCTTGCACAACCCTCCCCGCATGCGCGGGGAGGGGAGGAAGCGACGGATCAGATGCTACCGCCGCACTTGCCTTCGCCGCACTTGCCTTCGGCCTTGGCCTTGTCGTCGCCGGCCTTCTTGTCGGCGCCGCACTTGCCTTCACCACATTTGCCCTCGTGGTGGGCCTTGGATTCGGCGGCATCGATGAAACCATCCTTGTTGGTGTCGATGGTGTCGAACTTGGCGGGCTTGTCGGGGTTGGCGGCGTCGAATTCGGCGCGCGAAGCCTTGCCGTCCTTGTCCGTATCCACCTTGTCAATGCCGCACTTGCCTTCGCCGCACTTGCCCTCGGCTGCCTTCTCGCCGGCGTCGGCGGTCGCCGAGAGCAGGTAGCCCTGGGCCATCGGCTGCATGGCAAAGGCGGAGGCGGACAGGGCGAGGCCGCCGACCAGGGCGGTACACAGGGCGAGGGAGACGGGTTTCTGGTTGGACTTGCTCATGGTGTTGCTCCTGGAGATGCGGGCGGGGCCGCGGGTTGTGGTCCAAGTGTAGAGGCGGACCGTTATGGGTTTGTAAGCGCGGGAGGTGGCGATTGCTTGCCCAGGTTGGCTGGATAGACGACCAGGGAGTTTTTCCCCGGATACACCGGTCAGGGGCCCGGATCGAGGTATTCGCGCGCCAGCACCCGGGCCCGATGCAGGCGCGACTTGGCGGCTTCGCGGTTCAGGCCGAGCCGCGTGGCGAGTTCCTCGATGGAATAGCCTTCCAGGTCGCGCAGCAGGATGATTTCGCGGTAGTGCGCCGGCAGCGATTCGAGCGCGGCGGCCACGTCATGGCGCAGTTCCACGGGTTCGAAACTGCAGGTGGGCTGGATGTCTTCGGTGATGGCGTCCCCGGTCAGCATGCGCAGGCCGCGCTTGAGCCGGTTGCACTCGCGCTTGACGATGCGGAACAGCCATGAAGTGAAGGATTCGACCACGCGCAGGTCGCCGATCCGGCGCGAGACCTGGATCATGCTTTCCTGCACCGCATCCTCGGCGTCGTTCACCACGCAATGGTATTCGGCATAACGGCGCAGGTTCTGGCGCGACTGGGCGAGCACGCGCTGCAGCGCAGCAAGGTCGCCGCCGCGTGCGGCCTGGATGTCTTCGGGGTTGGCGAGTGCAGTGTTCATTCCCTCTCCGGTCGGCAGCATGCCGCGGTTGCGCCATGCCTGACAGTGACTAAAGAGAGGGGTCGGAGCCGGAATGGTTCGCGGATCCGGATTCCGGTTACTCCGGATTCACGAAATCCGGCGCGTCAGAGCGCGCCGGTGGTGTTGGTGCTGTCGCGCTTGTCGCGCGGCGGCAGCGGTTGGTCGCCATGTATCAGGAACCAGACGTTCTCGGCGATGTTGGTGGCGTGGTCGCCGATGCGCTCCAGGTTCTTTGCCATGAACAGCAGGTGGGTGCACGGGGTGATGCTGCGCGCGTCCTCCATCATGTAGGTCAGCAGTTCGCGGAACAGCGCGGTGTACTGCGCATCCAGTTCGGCGTCGCGCGCGCGCACCATCAAGGCACGTTCGGCGTCGTTGTCGCGATAGGCGGCCATCACGTCGCTGACCTGGCGCGCGGCCAGCAGGCCGAGCGCGCGCAGGCTGGTGGTATGGGGCACCGGCGGGGAGACGTTCAGGGCGATGGAGCGCTTGGCCACGTTGGCGGCGTAGTCGCCGATGCGCTCGATGTCGGCGGGGATGCGCAATCCCGCCAGGATCTCGCGCAGGTCACGTGCCATCGGGCCGCGCAAGGCCAACTGCATGACGTCGTGGCTGATCTTGGTTTCCAGCCGGTCGATCGCCTCGTCGTTGGCGATGATGCGCTGGGCGGCGCGGTCGTCGCGGCGTTCGACCACGTCCAGCGCCGCTTCCAGCTGGGCCACGGCGATTTCGCCCATGTGCAGGATCTCGCCGACCAGGCGGGTCTGCTCCTCGTCGTAGCTCTTGACGATGTGTTCGTGGGGTTGGTTCTGCATGGGTTGGTCCTGGGAGGCTTCGATGGCGTTGTCTGGATTCGAGGTCGCCGTCCATGGCGCAACCTTGCGGGGCTTCGGTGGGTCCGGCCCGGCCATCCATGGCCGGGCGTTCGGAACGCATCAGACGCCTTGGGGGCGTCCGATAAGCGCGTTCCTCACCCGAATCGGCCGGTAATGTAATCCTCGGTCTGCTGCTTGCTCGGACTCGAGAAGATGGTTGAAGTGACGTCGTGCTCGATCAGGTCGCCCAGGTACATGAAGGCGGTGTAGTCGGACACGCGCGCGGCCTGCTGCATGTTGTGGGTGACGATGGCGATGGTGTAGTCCTTCTTCAGCTCCTCCACCAGCTGCTCGATGCGGCTGGTGGAAATGGGATCCAGCGCCGAGGTCGGTTCGTCCAGCAGCAGCACGTCAGGCTTCAGCGCCACCGCGCGGGCGATGCACAGGCGCTGTTGCTGGCCACCGGACAATCCCAGCGCGCTCTGCCCCAGCTTGTCCTTGACCTCGCCCCACAGCGCGGCCTGGTTGAGCGCGTGCTCGACGCGGTCGTTCATGTCGGCCTTGGATATCTTCTCGTGGTGGCGGATCGCGTACGCGACGTTCTCGAAGATGGTCATCGGGAACGGCACCGGCTTCTGGAACACCATGCCGACCTTGCTGCGCAGGCGGTTCATGGGGTACTTCGCGTCCAGGATGTTGTCGCCGTCCAGCAGCACCTCGCCTTTCGCCTCCTGCTTGGGATAGAGCGCGTAGATCCGGTTGAACACGCGCAGCAGGGTGGACTTGCCGCAACCGGAAGGGCCGATCAGCGCGGTCACGCGCTTCTCGGGGATCTCCAGGTTGATGCTTTTCAGCGCAAGAAACTTGTCGTAGTAGAAATCCAGTCCCTTGGCCGCCAGCTTGACCGGCGACGGCGGAATTGCGCCCCGGTCAGTGGTCACCGTGGTGATCCGCTGGGTGGGAGCGCTGTGGTGGGCGTCGTTCATGGCTGGTTCCGAGGAAAGATTAGTCATGGGAAATCTTGTTGCGCAATACGATGAAGCGGGCCAGCACGCTGATGGCAAGCACGAACATGGTCAGGATGAAGGCGCCCGCCCAGGCCAGCGTATGCCAGTTCTCGTAGGGGCTCATGGCGTACTGGAAGATCACCACCGGCACGTTGGCCATCGGCGCCATGATGTCGGTGGTCCAGTACTGGTTGTTGAGCGCGGTGAACAGCAGCGGCGCGGTTTCGCCGGAAATGCGCGCCAGCGCCAGCAGGATGCCGGTCATGATGCCGGGCAGCGACGAGCGGTACAGCACCTGCATGATCACCTTCCACTGCGGCACGCCCAGCGACAGCGCCGCTTCGCGCATCTGCGTGGGCACCAGCCGCAGCATTTCATCGGTGGTGCGGACGACCACCGGCAGCACGATGAAGGCCAGGGCGATGGCGCCGGCCAGCGCGGAGAAATGCCCCATCTGCGCCACCACCATGGTGTAGACGAACAGGCCCAGCACGATCGACGGCGCGGAGAGCAGGATGTCGTTGACGAAGCGCACCGATTCGCCCAGCCAGCTTTTCTGCGAGTACTCGGCCAGGTAGGTGCCGGCCAGCACGCCGATCGGCGCGCCGATGAAGATGCCGAGCGTGCTCATCACGAAGCTGCCGAAGAACGCATTGAGCATGCCGCCGGCATCGCCGGGCGGAGGAGTCATTTCGGTGAACAGGGCCAGGTTGAGCGAGCCCAGGCCTTTGGTGAACGTGGTCCAGAGGATCCAGACCAGCCAGAACAGGCCGAATATGGTCGCTGCGACAGCCAGCACCTGAATGACGATGTTCTTCGCGTTGCGGTAACCGTAGAGGGACGCGCTCATCAGTTGCCCTCCCGCTTGTTGAGCTGGTTCAACATCAGCCGCGCAACGGCCAGCACGATGAAGGTGACGAGGAACAGCACGAAGCCCAGGGCGATCAGCGAGGACAGGTACATGGGCGAATCGGCTTCGGTGAATTCGTTGGCGATGGTGGCGGCGATGGAGTTGCCCGGTTCCAGCAGGGACATGGTGAGGCTGTGGGCATTGCCGAGCACGAAGGTCACCGCCATGGTCTCTCCCAGCGCACGGCCGAGTCCGAGGAAGATGCCGCCTATGACCGCGGACTTGGTGTAAGGCAACACCACGTCGAGCACTACTTCGGTCTTGGTCGACCCCAGCGCGTAGGCGGATTCCTTGAGGCGGCCGGGCACGGTCAGGAACACCTCGCGCATGACCGAGGAAATGAACGGAATCACCATGATCGCGAGCACCAGGCCGGCGGTGCCCATGCCCAGGCCTAGCGGCGGGCCTGAAAACAGCGTGCCGATGAAAGGTATCTGCCCCAGGTTCGCGTCGATCCACGGATAGACGTGTTCGGCCAGGAACGGCACCAGCACGAACAGGCCCCACATGCCATAGATGATGGAAGGAATGCCGGCCAGCAGTTCGATGGCCGAGCCTACCGGTCCGCGCATCCACTTGGGCGCGATCTCGGTCAGGAACATGGCGATGCCGAAGCTGATCGGTACCGCGATGATCATCGCGATCATCGCGGTCACCAAGGTGCCGTAGATCGGAACCAACGCGCCGAAATCCTGCAGGACCGGATCCCAGACATCGCGCCAGAGGAAGGCTACGCCGAATTTCTCAAATGCTGCGCGCCCCCCCCACAGCATGGAAAGGGCTGCAGCTGCGAGGGAAACCAGCACGAAAATGCCGGCGCCCGTCACCAGCCAGCGGAAGCCGTTGTCGGCGCGGGCGTCCTTCTGGTCGCGGCTGCCGGCTTTGGAGAGCGGAAGAGTCGAGGCGTTCATGTGGAGACGGGTGGCCGTTGGATAGGGGTAGGTCGTTGCTGGACAACCAGCATCAGTTGACAGACTCGACGGCTACTGGCCGGGCGCCGCACATCGCTGCGGCGCCCGTTGGCGGGATCAGAGCTTGATCTCGGAGGCCCAGTAGGCTTCTACCTGCTCCACGAGCGGCTTGGGCAACGGCACGAAGTGCAGCTCGTCGGCCTGCGGTCCGCCGTTCTCGAGTGCCCACCTGAAGAAATTGATGGCGTCCTGCGAGCGCTTCGCATCCTTGGGTTGCTTGTACATCAGGATGAAATTGGTAGCCGCGATCGGCCAGGCATCCGCACCGCCGGCGTTGGTGATGACCAGGCTGAAATCCTTGGCGTTGGCCCAGTCGGCGCTGGCGGCGGCTGCCTGGAAGCTGGCGGCGCTGGGCTGGACCCAGTTGCCGGCCGCGTTCTGCATGGCGGTGTAGGACATGCCGTTCTGGGTCGCATAGGCCAGTTCCACGTAGCCGATGGAGCCCTTGATCTGCTTCACGTAGGCGGCCACGCCTTCATTGCCCTTGCCACCGATCCCGCCGGGCCAGTTGACCGAGGTACCTTCGCCCACCTTGCTCTTCCATTCGCCACTGACCTTGGACAGGTAGTTGACGAAGTTGAAGGTGGTGCCGGAACCATCGGAACGATGCACGACGTTGATCTTGGTCGAGGGCAGGGCAACGCCGGGGTTGACGGCGGCGATGGCCGG
>JAKFDG010000151.1:0-6356 GCA_036677285.1 Pseudoxanthomonas sp. | reverse complement strand
CGCTGCGTGGGTTCCCCCCAAGTGGACTACGTTCACAGCATCCTACGTAGTCGCACCTGACCTTTTCGCGAGACCATATGCCAGACCCGCCATCAAGCTACGACCTGCTGATAGTCGGCGGCGGCATCAATGGCGCGGCCATCGCCCGCGATGCCAGCGGGCGCGGGTTGTCGGTACTGCTGTGCGAACGCGACGACATCGCCGCGCATACCTCCAGCGCCAGCACCAAGCTCATCCACGGCGGCCTGCGCTACCTCGAACAGTTCGAATTCGCCCTGGTCGGCAAATCCCTGGCCGAACGCAAACTGCTGCTGCGCATGGCCCCGCACATCATCTGGCCGCTGCGCTTCGTCCTCCCCCACCAGCCACACCTGCGGCCCGCATGGATGATCCGTCTCGGCTTATTCCTCTACGATCGCCTCGGCGGCCGGCGCGGGCGCGGCCTGCCCGGCTCGCGCTCCATCAACCTGCGCAAGCACGTCGCCGGACGACCGTTGAACGACAGCTTCGTTCAGGGCTTCGTCTATTCCGATGCCTGGGTGCAGGACGCACGACTGTCCGTGCTCAACGCGATGGACGCTGCCGAACGCGGCGCGACCGTGCTCACCCGCACCGCATGCGTATCCGCGCGGCGCGAAGGTGCGTATTGGCGAGTCGAACTGTGCGCCGAGGATGGCGTCCTGCGTGAAGTGCGGGCGCTGGCGCTCGTCAACGCCACTGGGCCGTGGGTGACGCGCTTCCTCGACGAAGCGCAGCTTCCGCACCGGCACAAGCTGCGCCTGGTCAAGGGCAGCCATATCGTCGTGCCGCGGCTGTTCGAGCACGACCATGCCTACATCTTCCAGCAACCCGATCGCCGCATCGTGTTCGCCATTCCGTTCGAGGCCCACTTCACCCTGATCGGCACCACCGATGTCGAATACCACGGCGATCCGGCCGCGCCGCGCATCGACGACGACGAGATCGCCTACCTGTGCGAAGCCGCCTCGCGCTACTTCAAGCAGCCGATCCAGGCGCGCGACGTGGTCTGGCACTACAGCGGCGTGCGCCCCCTGCTCGATGACGACAGCGACCAGGCCTCCGAGATCACCCGCGATTACCTGCTCGCCTTCGACCACGAAGGCGCGCCGCTACTCAACGTGCTCGGCGGCAAGCTCACCACCGCGCGCAGGCTCGCCGAAGAAGCGGTCAATGCCCTCGGCCTGCAACTCGGCAAGCCGCGACCGCCCTGGACCGCCAATGCCTCCCTGCCTGGCGGCGACTTGCCCGATCGCGATTTCGCCGCTTTCCACCTGGACTTCAGCCTGCGCCGGCCATGGCTGCCGGACGCTCTGGCGCTGCGGCTGTGCCGCAACTATGGCACCCGCGCGCTGCGGATCGTGGACGGCGCCTCCTCGCTGGAGGAAATGGGCGAATGCTTCGGCGCAGACCTGCATGCGGCCGAAGTGGATTACCTGATGGATGCGGAATGGGCGCGCAGCGCTGACGATATCCTGTGGCGCCGGACCAAACTCGGCCTGCGCATCGATCCGGCCGGGTGCGAGCGGCTGCAGGACCACGTCATGCAACGAACCAAGGGTGTCAGCCAAGGAACGCACTGAATGAAGAAACCGTATCTCCTTGCCGCATCGTCGAGCCGGCTATTCGCCCTGGTGCTCGCCGTGACTTCCGCTTCGTCCGGAGCCGTCACACCGCTGCGTGAGTCGTTCGACCTGCAGATTCCGGCGCTGCCGACGCCAGTGACCGTCGACAGCACGCAGCGGCTGGTGTACGAACTTCACCTGACCAACTTCGCACGCGAACCGTTGCTGCTGACCAAAGTCGAAGTGCTCGACGCGACGCGCGACGACATCGTGGCCTCCTTCGCCGGAAAAAACCTGACGCGCCGCCTTGCCCGCCCCGGCGCGCCGGTGACAGATCCTGCGAACGAGATCGCGCCGGGCATGCGCGGTGTGCTGTACCTGGAGATCGCGCTTCCACAAGGCGTACTACCAAGGACACTGGATCACCGCATCGAGTACACCGTGGCGAACGCCGGTGCCTCCATTGTCGAAGGCGGACGCGTGACCGTAGGCGATGCCGCGCCACTGGTGCTGGGCGCACCGTTGCGCGGCGGCCCATGGGCGGCGATCCACTCACCCGACTGGGAACGCGGACACCGGCGCGTGCTTTACACCATCGAGGGCCGCGCACGCATCCCGGGCCGCTTCGCCATCGATTGGGTCAGGCTGGACGACGCCGGCCGCACTGCGCGAGGCGACGCCGACAAGGTAGGCAATAGCTACGGCTACGGCGCGGAAGTGCTGGCCGTGGCCGATGCCACGGTCGCAGCCACTCGCGATGACGTCGCCGAAAGCGATTCCATCTCCACTCACCCGAAGCACGCGCTCGGCGATGCCACCGGCAACTACGTCGCCCTGGACCTGGGCGGCGGTCGCTACGCGTTCTACGAACACCTCAAACCCGGAAGCCTGCGGGTGAAACCGGGCCAGCGCGTACGCCGTGGCGAGGCTATCGCCGCGCTCGGCTTCACCGGCGACTCCACCGGCCCGCACCTGCATTTCCATGTGGCCGACGCCAACTCGCCGCTCGGGGCGGAAGGCGTGCCGTTCGTGCTGGACCGCTTCGAAGTGCTCGGCGCCTACCCCGATATCAGCACGCTCGGCACCGCGCGGTGGACTCCACGCAACACCGGGAGTCCGTTGTTGCGCAAGGATGAAATGCCTGGACCGAACGTGGTGGTCGGTTTCGAATAATGTCGTAGGATGCGGTTCGTCAGGTTCACCACCTCCTGGATAGCTGCCGGGGCGCGCTAGATGGAAAAGAAATACATCCTCGCCATCGACCAGGGCACCACCAGCTCGCGCGCGATCCTGTTCGACCGCACCGGCAGCGTGGTCGGCGTGGCCCAGCGCGAGTTCGAGCAGTTCTTCCCGCAGCCGGGCTGGGTCGAACACGACCCGCGCGAGATCCTGGCCAGCGTGCAGAGCACGACGATCGAGGCGATGACCAAGGCGCAGGTGAGCGCCGCGCAGATCGCCGGCATCGGCATCACCAACCAGCGCGAGACCACGGTGGTCTGGGACCGCAACACCGGACAGGCCATCCACAACGCCGTCGTCTGGCAGTCGCGGCAGACTTCAGGGATTTGCGAGCAACTCAAGGCCGATGGTTACGACGAACTGGTGCGCGAACGCACCGGATTGCTGATCGACGCCTACTTCTCCGGCACCAAGGTGAAATGGATCCTCGACCACGTCCCCGGCGCACGCGCACGCGCCGAACGCGGCGAACTGCTGTTTGGCACCATCGACAGCTGGCTGTTGTGGAACCTGTCGGAGGACCGCACCCACGTCACCGACTACAGCAACGCCTCGCGCACGCTGATGTACGACATCCACAGGCGCCGGTGGTGCCCGGACCTGCTGCGCATGCTCGACGTGCCCGCGGCGATGTTGCCGGAGGTGCGCTCCAGCAGCGAGGTCTACGCGCACACCGGCGCGCAGAGCCAGTTCGGCCAGCGCGTGCCGATCTGCGGCATCGCCGGCGACCAGCAGGCGGCGCTGTTCGGCCACGCCTGCTACGAACCGGGCATGGCCAAGAACACCTACGGCACCGGCTGCTTCCTGCTGATGAACACTGGCGACAAGGCAGTGCAGTCGAACAATGGCCTGCTGACCACGATCGCGTGGGGCATCGACAGAAAAGTGGAATACGCGCTGGAAGGCAGCATCTTCGCCGCCGGCTCTGCGATCCAGTGGCTGCGCGACGGCCTGCGCATGCTGGGCAAGGCCAGCGACACGCAGGCTTATGCGGAACGCGCGCATTCGTCTGATGGCGTGTACTTCGTGCCGGCGTTCGTCGGCCTGGGCGCGCCATACTGGCGCAGCGACGTGCGTGGGGCGATGTTCGGGCTCACCCGCGGAACGAACAAGGAGCACTTCATCCGCGCGGTGCTGGAATCCCTCGCCTACCAGACCCGCGACGTGCTCACCGCGATGCAGGCCGACGCGGGCATCCAATTGAAGGCGCTGCGCGCCGATGGCGGCGCGATCGCCAACGATTTCACCGCGCAGTTCCAAGCCGACATCCTGGACATTGCGGTGGAGCGACCGAAGGTCAGCGAAACCACCGCACTGGGCGCCGCCTACCTGGCCGGTCTTGCAGTGGGTTTCTGGGAAAGCCGCGAACAGATCGCACGGCAGCGCCAGGTAGAGCGCACCTTCGCGCCACGGATGCCGGCGGAGCAGCGCGAGAAGTTGTATGCGGGGTGGAAGCGAGCGGTCGAAGCGACGATGGTGTTCAGCGTGGAAAACATCTGAATCGATGCCCAGTCCATCGGGCGCACAATCCGCGTTCAACGCAGACATTGGCTACCCGAGGAGGTTGTGCATGACCATCAATGAATTGAAGGCCCTGCTGCTCTGGAGCACGGCGATCAACTATGGCGTGCTCCTGGTCTGGTTCGGCGTATTCGTGTACGCCCATGGCTGGCTTTTCCGGGCGCATACCCGCTGGTTCAAGCTCTCTGCCGAGAACTTCGATGCGCTCAACTATGCGGGAGTCGCGATGTACAAGATCGGCATCATCCTGTTCAACGTGGTGCCGTTGATTGCGCTATGCATCATTACCTAGCTGTCCCGGCAATGGCGACCGGAAGTTCATCGTTGCCGGCGACCTGCAAGGCAGTGGACGATTGAAGGAGCCGACCGGACATCCGGTCGCACCCAGGGTGGGCCCGACCTGATCCAGACCCCAGGCGGACCGAACAGGATCGTCTATGCTGCGCGGGCCGGGCCATCCAGGCGCCGGCTGGCAGCCATTCAACCCGACAGCCACGACCGGGAGAACCGAAAGTGGACCTTGCACTGACCGCATCGTTGGCGACCGCCGGTTTGTTCGTGGGCATGCTGCTGTTCTCCGAACTGGGGCGGCGGATCGGCATCGCCAAACTCAGGCGCGACCCTGAAGGCCTGGCCCAGGGCGCGGGCGCGGCGGAGGCTGCGGTTTTCGCCTTGCTGGGGCTGCTCCTCGCCTTCTCGTTCTCGGGTGCGGCATCAAGGTTCGAAGACCGCCGCCACCTGATCGTCGCCGAGGCCAACGCGATCGGAACCGCCTACCTGCGAATCGACCTCCTTCCGGGCGATTCGCAGCCGGAGATAAGAAAGTTGTTCGGCCGCTATGTCGATGCGCGCCTGGCGACCTATCGGGATCCCGGGGACCCGGCCGCCACCCAGACCAGGCTCGCCCAGGGCGAGGCATTGCAAAGGGATATCTGGACGAAGGCGGTAACCGCCTTGAAGCGGCCGGACGCGGCTGGCCCGGCAAGCATCCTTCTGGTGCCGGCGTTGAACGAGATGATCGACATCACCACGACCCGGACCACGGCGACGCGGAATCATCCGCCGACGGTCGTGTTCCTGCTGCTCAGCGGCTTGAGCCTGATCGGAGCGCTGCTGGTCGGGTACGGCACCTCGCTCAACAAGGAGCGGAGCTGGCTGCACACGATGGTTTTCGCGGCCATCCTGTCGGTGACGGTGTACGTGATCGTCGACCTGGAGTTCCCGCGCCTGGGCCTGATCCGCGTCGACGCCGCCGACCAGCTCCTGGTCGATCTGCGCAAGACCATGCCGTGAGGCAATGCGGTGCGGCTTTCGCGGCAGCACCCGGAATGATCGTGGCACCAGCAGCATCGCGCGGGAACATGGGGTGGGCTCAAGCCCACCCCATGTGATTGCGGAAGTCACGTCCGCTTCGCCCAGGACGGCAGGCCGGGACCCGCCCTATGGCTTGGTGCCACCCTCTTCCGGCTTCACCTTGAACCATGCCGCGTACAGCGCTGGCAGGAACAGCAGGGTCAGCGCGGTGGCCACGGTCAGGCCACCCATGATCGCCACCGCCATCGGCCCGAAGAATGCGCTGCGCGACAGCGGGATCATCGCCAGCACCGCGGCCATCGCAGTCAGCACGATCGGGCGGAAGCGGCGCACGGTGGCGTCGATGATCGCGTGCCAGCGATCGTGGCCGGCGTTGATGTCCTGGTCGATCTGGTCCACGAGGATCACCGAGTTGCGCATGATCATCCCGGCCAGGGCAATGGTGCCGAGCATCGCGACGAAGCCGAACGGCACCCGGAACACCAGCAGCGCGAAGGTCACCCCGATCAGCCCCAGCGGCGCGGTCAGCATCACCAGCGCCATGCGCGAGAAGCTGCGCAGCTGCAGCATCAACAGCGTGGCCACCACCAGCAGGAACAGCGGCATGCCGGCCTTGATCGAATTCTGGCCGCGGGCCGAATCCTCCACCGTGCCGCCGGTCTGCAGCAGGTACCCGGACGGCAGCTGTGCACGCACGCC
>JAKFDG010000150.1:0-8331 GCA_036677285.1 Pseudoxanthomonas sp. | reverse complement strand
GCGGAACTGTTTCAGTGCCTCCGCGAATTGCCCGGCGTGCGCCTGCAGGCAACCGAGCTGGAAGGCGAGCTCCACCGAATCGGGCGCCAGGTCCAATGCGGTGGTCATGTGTTGCAAGGCCAGCGCTTCGCGGCCGGTGCGGGATGCATGCACGGCCATGGCCCGATGTGTTGCCGGGTCGGCCGGGAAAGCGGCCAACAGCTGCACCAACCGTCTTTCGGCTTCAGGCCAGGCACCGTTTTGCTGAAGCGCGGCTACTTCTTGAAGCTGCTGGTCGATCAACACGAGTTAATCATCTTGGCAGGGTGGTTTCAGTGGAGACTTCGGCACAGGCCGTGGCCAAGCCTCAACAAGCATCTGGTCTCGGGTTCAGCGCGCAGGGGACATGCGGCGCGACGGGGATCCCTGGATGGCCATCCGGAGGAAGGCAGGGGTAGACCCATTGTTCCGAACTTCTAGATGAGGGGCCGGATGCGGGATACGACAGGGTGATGCGGCAAGGAAAAGCAATCAGAGGTCTTGTTCGTAGCGCACGTAAGGCACAGTGCCTTCGTCGCCATTCTCGTTGCTTGGTGAAAACGGATTCTTGCCTCGAGTGACGACGTTCTCGGCGCCGACGGTCAGCTGTCCGCTCCAGGGGGTGCGCCAAGTCAGACCCAGTCCCAGGCCTTCCCACTTGCTGGGCTGGCCAGGTACGTCGACGACGCGGCCGACGATATTCGCACTGAAGGCGCCGAAACCACCGCTTACGCTGAGGCTCTTGCTGTTCCAGCGATCGGCCATGGCCGGGACATCGGCGATAGGTACCAGGCGGGCGCGGGCCACGGCGCCACCGATGCGCACGAAGCCTTCACGGCCGATATTCTTCTGGCCGAACACTGCGAGATCGTTCTGTTCGACCCGGCCGCCTGCATTGGAAGACAGCCAGGCGGGGAGAGTGTCGCGACCGGTGCCGACCGATAGGCCAAGCTTGCCGCCGGGACGACTCAGGGAAGCGCTGGCGCTGATGCGCTGGCTGCTGCCGTCGCTGTCATCGGTCATTTCGGCCACCGCGCAATTGCTGATCAGGCTGCCGATGCTGTTGGTGATGCCGTTCTCGCGATTGCAGACCAGACCCAGCGAATCTCCGGAATCGAGACCGAATGCGGCACCCAGGGTATTGCTGCCCAGGCGCCAGCGGGCACCGGCACTGGCTTCGCCCGTGGGTTCCAGCAGCAATACGGCTTCCACCTTGCCGCTGGTGTTGTTCCAGACCGGGAGGACGGTGGAGTCACGCTTGGAAGCCTGCGGCTTGGACTGCGCGTGCGCCCCCGCAGCTACGCCGAAGGCGAGCAGCAGGGCAAACGGCAGTCGAAAAAGACGCAGATTCATGGCTCGCTTGAGACTCCCAACTCCGTGTCGGAGTTCCCCTCCCAAGGGGGGATTGATGCTATTCCGTTTATGTTTCTTTAACAAGTCCCCATTGCCTGGAAAAGCTACTGGAGCCGTTCAGGCGGCTGCATTCGGACCGGCGGCGAAGCGAAGAGTTCCTCGATATCGGTGCTGGAGAACAGATAGCGCTGTCCACAGAATTCGCAACGGACTTCGGCCCGACCGTCGGCCAATGCAGCATGGGCCTCAGCGGCGCCCAGGGAGAGCAGCATGGCGGACACGCGTTCGCGCGAGCAGGAGCAGGCGAACCGGAGGGGGCGCTCGGCCAGGACCGCCAGGTCCTCCTCGTGGAACAGCCGGTGCAGCAGCTGCTGGTTGGGCAGGGCCAGCAACTCCGGGGAATCCAGGGTATCGAACAGCGCGCCAGCACGGGTCCAGCCATCCCGGTCGCCCTCGTCGCCGGGCAGTTTCTGCAGCATCAGCCCGGCAGCCCGGCTGCCGTCAGCGGCCAGCAGCAGACGCGTGGGGAGCTGTTCGGATTGACGGAAATAGTCCTCGAATGCCTCCGACAAGGTGGCGGCCTGCAGGGATACCAGGCTCTGGTAGCGCTGGGGTTCGCGCGGATCGAGCCCGGGGTTCTCGATGGTGATGGCCAGCACGGCATCCTGTCCCAGTTGGTTCAGGTTGCGTGGTGCGTCCGCGCCGTCCTCCAGTTGCGCGATGCCGCGCACGGTGGCGTCGGCGGTGCATTCGGCGAACAGCGTGCGCAAGGCATGCCGGCTGCGCAATTGCAGCGACAGCCGGCCATTGACCTTGGCATGGCCGGTGAAGAGCGCGGCCGCGGCACAGGACTGGCCGAGCAGCCCGCGGGTTGCATCAGGATATTGGGCATGCGACAGGATTTCCTGCCACGTGTCCTGCAGGCGCACGGATACGCCGCGCACGCCAGCGTTGGGGAGCAGGAAGCGGGTCTGGATGTCGTTTGCGCTGTTCACAGTTCTCCCAGGTCGGCGTTTTCGCCATAGAAAGCCATCATGCCTTCTATGGTATGGGCGACCATCTCGCGTTCCAACGGCGTGAGCATGGGGTGCCACACGTCGAAAATAAGTACGACGCGCAACTGTTGGCTGTGGTTCCAGGCCTCGTGGCGGATGGTGTCGTCGAACAGCACGAGTTTCCCCGGCTCCCATGCGCGGGTTTCCTCGCCGACCCGCAGTCCGCAATCCGGCGGGATGATCAGCGGCAGGTGCACCGTAAGCCGCGCATTGGTGGCGCCGTTGTGGGGCGGGATATAGGTGCCTGGCTTGAGGGCGGAAAAGAAGATCACGGGCGCGCGCTTGGGCACGGAAATCTGCGGCGTCAGCGCAATGGCGGCTTCGGTGCGCGGACAGCGGTCGGCGTGCGCGTCTATCCGTTCGCCATTCTTCCAGAGGAAGTACGCGCCCCAGTCCAGTTTCCGGTCCAGTGCTTCGAACTGCCCCATGGGTTCACCCGGGGCGGTCTGGATATAGGGTTCGAAGCTCTGGTTTGATTCGAGCAAGCCGAGGAGTTCTGCCAGGATCGAAGGGAAGGCGGCTTCCACCTGCGGCGCCCAGTCGAAATCCTCCCGGTGGAAGAAGGGAATGGCGGGCAGTCGTGGAATGGGCAGCATCAAGGGGCGGGCGGTGACGAAACTCCGGCGTCCAGTGATGATGTCCAGGGAGTGGTCGAACCGCTCCAGCTCGCGATGCGTGCGTCCGTCGCGCATGCCGCGCAAGCGTTCGCCAAGGAAGTCGGCGAGTTGCTGCTGGTTGTCAGCGACGGCCGCAAGCGCCTGCTGCACCATGGCCTGGAGTTGGGGCGACCTTTTCGCGGCTTCGGGCATGTACTGCAGGCCGGTTCCCCAGGACGCACCCGCCTCGCGTTTCCTGTCCATTGCTTCCAGCAGGCGTGCCTTCTCGAAGTGGGCGCCCCATGCGGTGGGTTCGGCGTTGATAGCGGCGGCGATGGCCTCGAGCGCCCGAGGCGCGTCACCTTTTTGTGAATGCAGCCGGGAAAGGTTGGCATGAGCGATAGCGAGCCCCGGATCGGAGACCACGGCGCGATGGAGGTACTCGCTCGCGGTCGCCGAATCGCCACGTGCAAGCGCGTAGGCGCCCAGATAGTTCAGCGCCGGGGCATGATCCGGACGAAGCTGCAGCACCCGTTGCCAGCGGGACACCGCGACATCGTTCTGGCCGCGCTGCATCAGTTCTGCAGCTTCCGCCATCAGACCTGCAATGGAACTTTCAACGGAGGTCATTGCAGTCGGTACCGTATGCGCGCCAAGCAGGACGAAAGGTTAACATTTAGCTTCGTTCCGGATGTACCACTTGGGGAAAGCCATCGACACCGCACAGGCTGGCCGACAAGCGAAACCAAGACGTTGGCTTCGATGGCTGATGGCGCTGCCGTTCCTGTTTGCCGCCGCCAGCATCCTGCAGGTGGCGGCGCTGCGCTTCGTGGATCCGCCGTTCTCGGCCTTCATGATGGCGCGGCAGCTGGAGGCCTGGAGGGCGGGCGATGGGTCTTTCCGCGTGGCTTACGACTGGCGTGACCTCGAGCGCATCTCGCCCAGCCTGCCAGTGGCGATGGTGGCGGCGGAGGACCAGAATTTCGCCAGCCATGCTGGTTTCGATTTCAAGGCCATCGAGAAGGCGCGTGTCAACAACGCCAAGGGGCGGAAAGTGCGGGGGGCGAGCACGGTCAGCCAGCAGGTGGCCAAGAACCTGTTCCTTTGGCAGGGGCGCAGCTGGGTGCGCAAGGGCGTGGAGGCCTGGTATACGCTGTTGATCGAATTGATGTGGCCGAAGACGCGCATCCTGGAGGTCTACGCCAACATCGCCGAGTTCGGCGATGGCATCTACGGCGCGCAGGCAGCATCGCGCAGCTACTGGCGCAAGGATGCCAGCAGGTTGTCGCTGGCCGAGAGTGCGCGCTTGGCGGCGGTGCTGCCTTCTCCCCGGCGCTACAGCGCGGCCCGGCCCGGGCCGTTCGTGCAGCGCCGCGCGAACTGGATTCAGCGTCAGGTGCGCCAGATTGGTGGCCCCGCCTATCTGCAGACCCTGGATTGAACATGCCGATGAACCAAGACCGTCTGACCGTGGTGGTCGCCGCACGCAACGAGGCCAAGGCGCTGCCGGTGCTGCATCCGCGCATCTCCGCCGTACTCAAGCGCCTGGACGACGTCGACGGACGCGTGCTGTACGTGGATGACGGCAGCACGGATGGCACCTGGGAAGTCATGCAGCGCCTGGCGCTCCAGGATCCACGTGTTTCGCTGCTGCGCCTTTCCCGCAACTTCGGCAAGGAACTGGCGCTGACCGCGGGCCTGGACCAGGTTGGATCCGGCGCGGTGCTGATCCTGGATGCCGATGGGCAGGATCCACCGGAACTGATCCCGCAGTTCGTTGCCCGCTGGCGCGAAGGTTACGACGACGTACACGGCACGCGCATGCAGCGCGAGGGCGAGAGTTGGTTGAAACGCACGACGGCCGCCGCCTTCTATCGGGTGATCGGGCGCTTGTCGAGGACGCCGATACCGGCCGATACCGGCGATTTCCGCCTGCTTTCGCCGCGCGCGCTGGCTGCGTTGGGGCAATTGCGCGAGCGGCATCGGTTCATGAAGGGCTTGTTCGGCTGGGTGGGTTTCAAACAAGTGGCGATCCCGTACCGGCGCGAGGCGCGATTGGCGGGACACAGCAACTTCGGATTCTGGAAACTGTGGAACTTCGCGCTGGAAGGCATCACCAGTTTTTCCACGGCGCCATTGCGGGCGGCAACCTACCTGGGCGTGGCGACCGCGGTGCTGGCGTTCGTGTTTGCCCTCTGGATCATCGTGAAGGCGACGCTTTATGGCGACCAGGTGGCGGGATGGCCGACGATGATGGTGGTGATCCTGTTCCTGGGCGGGATCCAGCTGATCGCACTGGGCCTGATAGGCGAATACCTGGGCCGCCTGTACGAGGAATCCAAGCAGCGTCCGTTGTACCTGGTGGACGTCTGGCAACCGGGCGCGGGAGGAGTATCCTCTGACTTGCACCCCAGTGCGGAAGGAGAAATCGATGCGCACGGTACGCCAGCTGTTGGAAACCAAGACCCATGATGTCTATTCGGTAGCGCCCGAGGACTCGGTGATCAGCGCCATCAAGCTGATGGCCGAGAAAGGCGTCGGCGCGGTGCTGGTGATGCAGGGTGGGCAATTGGCCGGGATCGTGTCCGAACGCGATTACGCGCGCAAGGTCGTGCTCCGCGGGAGGTCTTCTTCGGATACCCCGGCGCGCGACATCATGAGTGCGGACGTGGTCACCGTCGGTCCGAACCACACCGTCGAACGCTGCATGCAGATTGTCACCGAGCACCGCATCCGCCACTTGCCGGTGGTCGAGGACAACCAGGTGGTAGGGGTGATTTCGATCGGTGACCTGGTCAAGGCGGTGATCGAGGACCAGCAGCTGGAACTGGATCAGTTGCAGCGGTATATCGCCAGTTAGGGTTGTCGTTCGGGCCATCCGAGGTTAACCGGTTGGCATCGCTGGCGAGACAGATGCATGGTCAGAGAGCTTGTCCTGCGGGTGGCAGGAGGCTTCCCCGAGACTTATGTCTAATAAGCCACGACGTTGCTGATGGGGCAGTATCTGCATGCTCCATGCGCTTTGGTGAGCTGCTGGGGGCAATGGTCAATGCGCGACCTCTGTGCGCCCGGGATGTTGCATGTCTTTGAAGAGAGCAGCTTGGATTCCGGAGCTTTGCGGTAGGGGGAACGGATGAAGGACAACGTGGTGTTCGTCAAAACGGACGCCGGCAAACAGGAAATGCAGGACCGCGGACATAAATTACCGACCGCGCTGCGTTCGATCCTGTTGATGATCGATGGTCAGCGTGATCTGTCCCAGTTGCGAGCGTTGATGGCGGGAATACACGCGCCGGACGACGCGATCGAACAGCTGGTCGGTATGGGGCTGGTCAGATCGGACGTCGAAGCGGAGAGTACAGTCGTCGTCCCCGCGCCGCCAAGCGACGCCAGCCGCTACCGCCTGCTCTATGGACGCCTGACCGAAGCAGTGCGCCAGCACTTGGGATTGAAGGGCTACTTCATCCAACTCAAAGTGGAGCGCAGTGCCGACAGCAATATGTTGCTGGCGCTGCTGCCCGAAATCGCGACGGCGATAACCAAGGCCAAAGGCCACACCTTCGCCACCGAATGGCTGGCCCAGATCCGCGCTGAAGCCCAGGTCTGAGGCAATCCGTGCAGTCCAAGGAAGGAAGTGCCTCCGCGCGATTTTCACGGAACCCCTGATTCAAACATCAGGCTGAGCCTCACTTCGCGTACTGGCCGCCGCAACCGCTGTCCTCGCCCGGCCCCAGTTCCAGGGTAGCCAACAAAGCCGCTGGAGGCGCGATGCTACCCAGTGCGAGCGCCACTGCACCACGCAGGCCCAGGCGTTTGAAGTCAGGCCGGAACGAAGGATCCTTGAACGTGCCGCCGACCACCAAGGGCGAACGCAAGGCCAGAATGCTGCGGTCCTTCGGACGCGGCCGCAACTCCAGGTCCAGTGTTTCGTCCTTCAGACTCACTTGACCCTTGCCGACGATGATCGTGTCCGAGGTATCGAAAGCGAGCGCGCGCGCTTGCATTACGCCATTGCTCACCGCGAAATCGCCGAAGGCGCAACGGATCGGCACCTTGCGGTCCTTGGTGATGAGGAACTTCAGCGCCTCGGCGATATCCAGGCCTGCGAGTTCCATCAGAAGGTTGCTGATCTGCCCACGGCCCATACCCAGGACGATGTCGCCATCGGCGCTGCCCAGCATCGCTGCGATGGAATTGCCGGTGCCGGTGATGGCAATATCGCCGCCGATGCGGCCGACCGCATCCTGGGTGAGTTTCGCGTCGGGGAAGAGTTTCGAAAGGTCCAGGCGCCGCGCGGAGATCTGCGCACGCGTACGTATGGTCTTTTCGCGCGCATCCATGCGGATGACGGAACGGATATCGCCACCGGCCACGCCGAAATTCAGCGGTTCCAGCCGCAGGATGCCGGCATCCAGCTTCAGGTGTGCATCCATGTCATCGAGGGGCAGCTTGGGGGCATTGATGCGATGCGCCTTCCAGCGGACATCGGCATCCATCGACCGCAGTTTGGCCAGGTCATAAGGCGTATCCGGCAACACCCGCGGATCGGCGGCGGCCTGGGCCGCCTGGGTTCTCAATTCGGGATTGGTCGCTTCATTGCCGCCCGCCTGGGGCGCAGCCCCCACGAAACCGGCCAGGTCGTCGAAGTCCAGGCGCTTTGAGACCAGATTGGCGACCAGCAGTGGGCGCTTCCGACCCACGGTCACCGTGGCCGTGCCGCCCAGGTCGCTATCGCCCACCACGCCGGTGAAGTTCTCGTAGCGCCAGACATCGTCATTGCGCTTGAGGCGTCCATCGAACCGGTACGGTGGCGTTGCGGGCGTGGCTAGGCCTATCAGTGGATACAGGTCTTCCAGGTTCTGACCCGAAAGCGCCAGGCGCAGATCTAGATCGCGCACCTGGAATGGATCGACCAGGTCGCCGCGCGCGTGCGCGCGGGTTGACCCGGCCTGGGCGCGCAGATCTATCCGGTAAGGCTTGTCAGTATTGCTCAGCTCCAGCGGCGATTCCGCACGGCCCGACAATGTGAAATGGCTGCCGGTCCAGTGTCCGTTGCCCCGGATTTCGATGGAGGGCGCTGTGTCCTTGCTGGTCGGCTCGGCGCTGTTGACCGAAATGTCGATGTCGGTTTTTTTGGGATGGTCGAAGAATTGCAGGCGTCCTTCATCGATCCAGATCTTGCGGAACTGCACTTCGTTGTCATCCGTCTGATCGCCGAACACCCAGTTGCCCACGCCTTTGGGTCCGGTTTCGAGGCGCAGCTTCGGCGAGGTGAGGCGGATCTCGGGCAGGCGGCTTTCGCGCTTGAA
>JAKFDG010000149.1:0-14681 GCA_036677285.1 Pseudoxanthomonas sp. | reverse complement strand
GTGCACGGCGACGCCATCGTCCCGTTCACGCCAGCCGAGCAGATCCTGTTGTCGGTCGCGCTGGCGATCCTGCCGTTGCTCCTGTTCGGGCTGCCGCGCCTGACGAAGATCTGGCAGCCGATCCTGATCGCCCTGATCGCGGTGCCGCTGGCCACGTTCCTGCTGCTGCGCTTCGGGCGGGCATGGTTTCCGCCCGTCCCCGCGCTGTCCGTCCTGGCGGCAGGTGGATTGTTCTGGATCATTCGCATGCTGCGGCGGACACGGCGACAGGCGCAATCCGATCCCCTCACCGGCCTCGCCAATCGCGCCCGGTTCGACGGCGGACTGGAACAGGAACTGGTCTCGGCGCGCCGCAGCAACCAGCCGCTTTCCCTGCTGCTGGTCGACGTGGACCATTTCAAGCGACTGAACGACACCCTCGGCCATCCCGCCGGCGACGAGGTGCTGCGCACGCTGGCCAATACCTTGCGCGCGCGCGCGCGCCGCCCGCGCGACCTGGTCGCACGCCTGGGCGGCGACGGGTTCGCCCTGCTATTGCCGGAGACCACTCCCCAAGCAGCGGCCGCCATCGCCACCACCATCCATGTCGATCTGGCCAATCTGTCCACCCGCGCAAACGGCCTTTCCCCGGATGCGTCCTTCACCGTGAGCGTTGGCATCCACACCGCCCGGGGCGGCGAGCAGGTGGCGGCGGAAGACATGTTCGAGCACGCCGACGCCGCGCTCTACCGGGCCAAGCAGGCGGGACGCAACCGCAGCTGCAGCCATACCAGCGACGGCGGTTTCGCATCAGGCTGAAGCCGGCGCGGCGTTTCTCGTTACACCCTCAGCACCATCCCCGGCCGCCCCAGTTGCACGTGGATGCCGTCGCGCTGGCCGATCTCGCCCGCCAGTGCCTCGCGCGCCTTGTCCTCGCCATGCACCAGCACCAGCGGCGGATGTTTTTCGAAACCGCCGTACCAGTCCATCAAGCCGTGCTGGTCGGCATGCGCCGACAGGCCGCCGACGGTATGCTTCTGCGCGTTGACCCGGTAGTCGCGCCCGTGGATGCGGACCCATTCCGCGCCGTTGACCAGGCGCCGCCCCAGCGTTCCCTCTGCCTGGTAGCCGACGAACACGACATGGGCGTTGCGCCGTCCCAGGTTGTGTTTGAGGTGGTGCAGGATACGGCCACCATTGGCCATGCCCGAGCCCGCGATGATGATCGCGCCGCTCTCGAACTGGTTGATCGCCATCGATTCGGCCGTGCTTTGGCTGATGTGCAGGTTGGGCAACTTGAACGGATTCGGCCTGTCCTTCCATACCTGCAGTGCGTCATGGTCGAACAGGTCGGCATGCCGGTCGTAGACCGAAACCACCTTGGCCGCCATCGGACTGTCCAGGAATATCTTCCAGCGCGACAACTGCCACTCATCCCAATATTTGGCGAACCAGTACAACAACTCCTGGCTGCGCCCGACCGCGAACGCGGGGATCAGCACGTTGCCGCGACCGCGCCACGCCGCTTCGAATATCTCGCCGAGCTCGCGGATGGTATCGGCGCGCTCGCGGTGGTTGCGGTCACCGTAGGTGGATTCCATCAGCACCAGGTCGGCATCGCGGATCGATTCGGGGTCGTGCAGGATCGGCGTGCCCTTCGGACCGAGGTCGCCGGAAAACACCAGCTTCCTGCCATCGGCCCACAACTCGGTGATCGAGGAACCCAGGATATGCCCGGCGTCGCGGAACGCGATCTCCACGCCCGGCAGGATCTCGCGGCGCGCGCCGTAGGCCAGCGCCTGCACCTGGCCCATCGCCTGCTCGACATCGGCCGGCGAATACAGCGGCTGCACTTCGGCTTCGCCCGGGCGCAGCTTGCGGTTGGCGCGTTCGGCATCGGATTCGGCCAGCGAGGCCGAATCCAACAGCATCACCGGCATCAGGTCGCCACCGGCCTGCTGGATGAAGATCGGGCCGACGAAGCCGCGCTTGACCAGCAGCGGCACCCGGCCGATGTGGTCGATGTGCGCATGGCTGATCACCAGCGCGTCGAGCTGCGCGGGCTCGAACGGGAACGGATCGGCGTTGCGCGCCTCGGCTTCGCGGCTGCCCTGCATCATTCCGCAATCCAGCAGGACCCGCTTGCCCGCCGCCACCACCAGGTGCATCGATCCGGTGACTTCACCAGCCGCGCCATGGAATTCGACCTGCATGGTTCTTCCTTTGCCTAATCGGGCGGCTCGCCCTGGAGACCGTAGCACGACGCCTCAGGGCGTCGTTGTGAACGGAAACCATGGCCCTGCCATGACCTTCGACACCTTCTTGTCACAAGCGGCAGGCGTAGAGTCCGCCCACGCCCCGGCCCGGGGTTGTCCCTATTTCTATGCCCTGCGGGGCCGGAGTTCACCGTGATTCGTAAACCCCAGATGTTGTTGTTGTCCCTTGCCGTGACCGCCGCACTTGCCGGCTGCTCCAAACCCAACGAAGCCGCCACCTCGACCGGCGCTACCGTCGCGGCCGCGCCTGCTGCGTTGACGCTGGACGAATCCAAGCTGCCGCCAGTGAATCGCTTCGTAATCTCCGATCTGGACACCAGCAAGAACGCCTGCACCGATTTCGGCGGCTACGTGAACGGCAAGTGGCTCGCGGCCAACGCTATCCCGGGGGATCGTGCCAGTTGGGGCGCATTTGAAATGCTGGACGAACGCTCCACCGGCGTGCAGCGGCAGTTGGCCGAACAGGCCGCCGCGGACAAGGACGCCACCGGCGTTGAGAAGATCGTCGGCGACCTGTGGTCCACCGGCATGGATGAAGCGAAGATCAACGCCCAGGGCATCGAACCGATCAAGGCCGAGTTGGCCGCCATCGATGCACTTAACGACAAGGACGCCATAGTCGGCTACCTGCGCAGCAGCGCGGCCAAGGGCCAGAACGGCCTGTTCGGCTTCGGCGCCGAGGCGGACTTCAAGAACTCCGCCATGAACATGGCGTATGCCTCGCAGGGCGGCCTCGGCCTGCCCGACAAGGAGTACTACATCAAGGCCGAGAACAAGGACAAGCTGGATGCCTACGAGAAGCACATCGCCAAGGTGCTTGAACTGTCCGGCGTGGCTGCCGCAGATGCCGCGGAACAGGCCAAGGCCGTGATCGCGTTCGAAACCCGCCTGGCCAAGGCTTCCAAATCCAGCGAAGAACTGTCGCGCGACGTCTCGCTGTACTACAACCCGGTCACCCTGGCCGACGCCGACAAGCTGACGCCTAACTTCTCCTGGACCAAGTTCTTCGAATCGCAGGGCGTCGCGCCGCAAGAGAAGCTCTCCCTGGCCATTCCTGCCTTCCACGAGGAAGTCAGCAAGATGCTGGGCGACACCGACCCGGCCGCCTGGCGCAGCTACTTGCGCTTCCACACCGTCGATGCCGCCTCGCCGTACCTGAGCGATGCCTTCGTCAACGAGAACTACGAGTTCAACGGCAAGATCCTCAACGGGCAGAAGGAAATCAAGCCGCGCTGGAAGCGCGTGCTCGATACGGTCGAGAGCCAGGCCGGCGAAGCGCTGGGCCAGATGTACGTCCAGGTAGCCTTCCCGGCCGAATCCAAGGCCAAGATGGAGACCCTGGTTGGCAACCTGCGCACCGCGCTGAAGGCCCGCATCGAGAACCTGGCGTGGATGAGCGACGAGACCAAGAAGAAAGCCATCGCCAAGTGGGAAACCTTCACACCCAAGATCGGCTATCCGGACAAGTGGCGCGAATGGACCGGCCTGTCCACCAGCCGCGACAGCTACATCGGCAATGTCATGGCCGCCAACGAGTTCAACTACAAGTGGAACCTGGGCAAGATCGGCAAGCCGGTGGACAAGACCGAATGGGGCATGAGCCCGCAGACGGTCAACGCCTACTACAACCCGCTGCAGAACGAGATCGTGTTCCCGGCCGCCATCCTGCAGCCGCCGTTCTTCGACGCCAACGCCACCGATGAAATGAACTACGGCGGCATCGGCGCGGTGATCGGCCATGAAATGACCCATGGTTACGACGACCAGGGCGCGCGCTTCGGACCGACCGGCAATTTCGAGAACTGGTGGAGCGATGCGGACGCCAAGGGTTTCTCCGGCCGCACCGACAAACTGGTCAGCCAGTTCAACGGTTACGACGCCAACGGCACCAAGGTCAACGGCAACCTGACCCTGGGCGAGAACATCGCCGACCTGGGTGGCCTGGCCACGGCTTACGACGCCATGAAGAAAGCCACCGAAGCCACGCCCGATCCCAAGACCGATGGCCTGACCCGCGACCAGCGCTTCTTCCTCAACTGGGCCACGGTTTGGCGCCGCAACTTCACCCCGGAGAACCTGGCCGTGCGACTGAAGACCGACCCGCACGCCCCGGCCAACTTCCGCGCGATCGGCGCCCCTTCCAACCTGCCCGCCTTCGCCGCCGCGTTCTCGTGCAAGGCCGGCGACCCGATGGTGCGGGCCGACGACCGGAAAGTCGTGATCTGGTAGGCGTTCGTCGCTCGATCGGATGGAACCGAAGGCCCGGCTCGTCCGGGCCTTCTTTATGACGGACGGCGGCCGGATACCCGGGCTCGGGGCGTTGTAGCGGGTGCGATCGCCTGTCCGGCTTCGCACCCAGCCATCTTGGCGGGCAGGACCCTACCAAGCTGCCGTGATTCCCTCCATCCGCCCAGGAGTCTTGCCATGAACCGTTCCTCCGTTGCGGCCGTGACGGCCGCCGCGTTGTGCCTGTCCCTGGTTGCCTGCAAACCGCAGCCAGCCGCCACCGATACAGCATCGGCCCCGACGCCCGCCGAAACGCCCACGGCAGGACCTGCAACGACCGAAGCCGCCAAGCCGCCGGTCGACCTGGAGCAGCTTGCCCAACGCCTGGTCAGCAATGCCGCAGTCAAGGAAGGGGAAATCGTGCTGATCTCGGGGCGCGGACACGACGCCGAGCTGATGGAGAACATCGCCGTGGAGACGCGCAAGCTCGGCGCCTTCCCGATGGTCGAGTACAGCAGCGACCGGCTCAGCAAGCGCCTGTTCTTCGACGTCCCTGAAAAGTACGACACCCAGACCAACGCGACCGGCATGAAACTGGCGAAGATGGTCAACGTCTCCATCCAGCTGGGCAACGGCCTCACCGAGAACCTGTTTGAAGGCGCCGACCCCCAGCGCGTCGCCGCCATCGGCAAGGCCAACGAAGCGGTCGGCATGGAGTTTCTGAAGAACAACGTGCGCACCCTGGAAGTGGGCAACGGCCTGTATCCCACCCCCTGGCGCGCCGAGCGCATGGGCATGCCACCGGACCAGCTAGCGAAGGTCTTCTGGGAAGGCGTGAACGTCGACTACAGCGACCTGCAGGAGCGCGGAGCGCAGGTCAGGTCCGCGCTTGCAGCCGGAAACGAACTGCACATCACCAACCCCAACGGCACCGATCTCAAGGTACGTATCCAGGGACGCAAGGTCCTGGTCAGCGACGGCATCCTCTCGGCTGAAGACATCAAGCAGGGTGGCGCGGCATTGGCCGCGTTCCTGCCTGCCGGCGAGGTGTACACGACCCCGGTGGCCGGCACCGCCGAGGGCAAGGTCGTCAGCACGCGCGATTACTTCCGTGGCCAGCAGATCGACAACCTGACCATCACCGTGGCCGGTGGCAAGGTCACCTCGCTGACCGGTTCCGGACCGGGATTCACCGGCTTGAAGGCCGAATACGATGCCGTGGCGGATGAACGCAAGAACCTGTTTTCGTTCGTGGATTTCGGCATCAACCCGAACGTCAAGCTGCCCGCCAGCAGCCAGGTCGGCAATTGGGTGCCGGCGGGCGCGGTGACCGTCGGCATCGCCGGCAACACCTGGGCCGGCGGGGACAACTCGGTACCGTACGGGCTGACGTTCTTCCTGCCCGGCAGCACCGCCACGCTGGATGGCAAGCCGATCGTGGAGAACGGCGTGCTCAAGCTCTAGCCGATAGATGCCGATAACCGCGAACGCGGTCACATCGGAGCAACACCGTCGACAAGGCCCGGCCATGCCGGGCCTTGTTTCTCCCTGTCCGCGTTCAGGGTAGTCCGTGCCTGCTTGCTAGAATCCTCTGTCACTATCACCACGGATTCCCCTGATGCCGCATTCGCGCAACGTTCTCGGCAAGCCAACCCTGCTCGCATTCGCCCTGCTCGCCGCATTCGGCACGGGCGATGCATACGCCGCCAAGAAGAAGAAAAAGGCCGCCAAGGCCCCGACCGTCAGCGCCGTCTGCAGCGACTTCTACAGCGATGCCAATGCCAGCTGGCTGACGGCCAACCCGCTCCCCGCGGGCGGCAACGCGCTCACCGCGCTGGGCCAATTGCGCGATCGCAGCCAGCAGCAACAGCGCGACCTGCTGGATGCGTCCATGACTGCTCCGCAAGGCAACGTGCAGAAACTGCTCGGCGATTTCTGGGCCAGCGGCCTGGACGAGGCGGCGGTCGAAGCCGATGGCGCCAATCCCATCGCGCCCTTGCTGGCGCGCATCAACAGCATCAAGAAGTCGAAGGACGTGCCGGCCGCCATCGCGGCGCTGCATCAGGTCGGCATCCCGGTCGCGTTCAATTTCAGCCCGGACGTGGATCTCAAGGCGCTGGACCGTCACATCGGCTATTTCTCGCAGGGCGGCATGGGCTTGCCCGATCCGGCCTACTACACCCGCACCGACGCCGAAACCCGTGAACTGCTCGGCCGCTACCGCGCCTACGTCAAGCAGATCCTGACCCTGACCGGGACCAAACCCGCGAAGCTGGAGGCCGAGACACAGGCGGTCATCGATCTGGAAACGCGCTTCGCCCAGGCCTCGAGGCCATTGGCGGACCTGCGCAATCCGCTGGCCAACTACACCCCGGTCGCCACCCAGGACCTGGGCAAGCAGTACAAGAACCTGCAGCTGGATGCCTTCCTGAAGGCACAAGGCGTCAGCGATGACACGGTGTCCATGTCCAACCCGGCGCTGTTCGCACACCTCAACACCCTGATCACCGGGGTCAAGCCGGACCAGTGGAAGGCCTACCTGCGCTGGCAAGTGGGTAGCGCGATGGCGCCGTACCTGGCCAAGTCCTATCGCGATGCCGAATTCGAATTCCGTGGCCGCGTGCTGCGGGGCGAAGCCGCACCCGCACCGCGCTGGCAGCATGTGCTGGACGCGATCAACACCGCCGCCGGCCCGATGCTGGGCCGCGAATACGCCGCGCGCTACCTGCCGTCGGCGAGCAAGGCCAAGGCCGAAGCCATCGCCGAACAGGTGCGCGATGCCCTCGGTCGCGGCATCGAGCGCAACACCTGGATGAGCGCGCCGGCCAAGGCCGAAGCCAAGGACAAACTGGACAAGCTGAAGATCGAGATCGGCACCCCGCGCCGCGACCTTGATTACTCCGTGCAGCCGATGGGTCGCGGCAGCTTCGGCAGCAACATCCTGATCGCTTCCACCTGGCGGCATCGCGAGGAGATGAAGCGCATCGGCAAGGGCAACGCCGACCGGCGCTGGGACGTCCTGCCGCAGCAGCCGGCGCTGGCCTACGACATCGCCCAGAACCGCCTGATCGTCACTGCCGCGGTATTGCAGCCGCCAGTGTTCGACGTGAGTCGTGGCGACTCGGCGTTGTTCGGTTCCTTTGGCGCACTGGTCGGCCATGAAATGAGCCGCGGCTTCGACAGCGCGGGCCGCATGGTCGATGCCAAGGGCGAATTGCGCGATTGGTGGACCCCGTCGGACGTTTCCGCATGGAACGCGATCGGCGCGCGCGTGTCGGCGCAATACGGCGGCTATGCCTATCCCGTGCTCACCGGCCAGAAGGTCAACGGCGCACTGACCCTGGAAGAGAATCTGGGCGATCTGGCGGGCGTGGAACTGGCCTGGGAAGCCTTCACCTTCGCCGAGCTCGCCCCGAACCTGGGCGCGAAGCAGACCCTGTACCGGTCGTGGGCGGAATTGTGGGCACAGCAATTGTCGCAAGCCGAAGCCGCCCAGCGCATCGCCACCGACGCGCACGCCCCCGGCCAATGGCGCAGCAACGGCCCGCTGGCCAACCAGCCCGCATTCGGCGAAACCTTCAGCTGCAAGGCCGGCCAACCGATGCGGCGCAGCGATGCGGAGCAGATCACTATCTGGCGTTGAGCGGGCTTGAGCCCATTAAAAAAAGGCGCGGATATATCCGCGCCTTTTTCTTGTTCCACAACTCATCGTCTGGAAAAGAAGCAAGTCATTTGCCCGGAGCTTGCTTTTCCCAACGGGCAAGGATCGCGTCATAGCGGGCCGCTTGGGACTCCCACCTCGTTATCAATGCGTCGATGCGTTTCTGCTGTTCCTCCGTACGCTTGAGCTGTTCTTCCGCACGCGCCAGCTGTGCGTCGGCCAATACTTGCTGCTCGGATACCTTCTTGAGTTGGCGGTCATATTCCGCGGCCCGCTCTTTTACAACGGCACGAGCCTCTACAACCTGGGAAGGTTCCTCCCGGCAGGATGCCAGGCAGATGCAAGCCATGAATAATACTGCTGCGGTCAGTTTCTTCATTGGTGACCTCCGTTGATCTGGCCTTTAACGCACGATGCGCGGCCGCGGCGGCTTTGGCTTCCCGAACGGTGGTTGTCCGCGCCAGTAGCGGATCAGCAACCAACCGAAGAACATCCCGCCCAGGTGCGCGAAATGGGCCACGCCCGGCTGCCAGCCGGTGAAGCCCAGCATCAGCTCGATCGCGCCATACACGATCACCAGGGTGCGCGCCTTCATCGGGATCGGCGGGAACAGCAGCATCACCCGCTGGTTCGGGAACAGCATGCCGTAGGCCAGCAACAGGCCGAATACACCGCCCGATGCGCCGACGGTGGGATAGGCATCGCCGCCGCTGGACAGCGTCCACCAGCCCACGGCGAGCTGCAACAAGCCCGCACCGGCTACGCAGACGAGGTAATAGGTCAGAAAGCGGCGATTGCCCCAGGTATATTCCAGCGGCGCACCGAACATGAAAAGAGCGAGCATGTTGAACAACAGGTGGGTGAAATTGCCATGCATGAACCCGTAGGTCAGCAACTGCCATGGCAGGAATTCGCGCGTCTGTGACAACGGATCGTAGCCACCATCGCCGAACGGCCAAAGCATTAGCGATGCCAGCATCGGATCGCCCAGCACCTTCTGCAACAGGAACATGACGACGTTCGCGACTATCAGCGCTTGGGTTACCGGAGGAAGTCTGGGAAACATAATCAGCCTCTTGTCGTTCGCGGCCTATCATACCGGCATGCCTTCCCTGCCCATGGCCACTTTGCACGACCACTTCGCCATCGCCACGGCATTGCGCGAGCATGGCGCCTGCGCGCTGGTCGCGTTCCCGGAGCCGGCGGCGGGGATCGCGCTTGGCGATGACTTGCGGCGACTGCAAGCCATCGGCGCACTGGGGGCGGCCGCGATCGGCCAAGGCGAAGACCAGCATCTGCGCGTGGAAACTCGCGGCGACTCGACCCTCTGGCTGGATGACGCGGGAAGCGGCGAGGCGGCAACCGCTTATCTTCTGGCGCTTGGGATACTGCGTGTGCAATTGAACCGGCAACTGTTTCTGGGCGCCGAGGAAGTCGAGGCGCATTACGCTCGCTACCCCGCCGGCACGTTCTATCGCCGCCATTCCGATCGCTTCCATGGCAGCGATGCGCGGGTGCTGTCGCTGGTGAGCTACCTCAACGACGTTTGGCTAGCGGAAGATGGCGGCGCGCTGCGTCTCTACCTGCCGCGGGGGTCGATCGATGTAATGCCGTCAGCGGGCACCAGCATCATTTTCCTGAGCGAGATCGAACACGAGGTGTTGCCGGCGACGCGCGAACGCCTGAGCATCGCCGCCTGGATGCGCAAGCGCGTCAACTGACCTATTCAGGCGGACCCCACACCTGCTCATCCACGGTGCGTGCGGCCTTAAGCCCGCGCACGCGTCCGTTGACCACGGTCACCCCTTCCGCACGCAACCGCTGGCATTGCTCGCGGAAGCCCTTGGAGCCTTCCGGCAGGGCGATGCGTCCGTCGGAGCGCAACACGCGGTGCCAGGGCAACTTGGGATCCACATTCTCGCTCAGCACCCGTGCGGCCAGGCGTGCCCGCCCCGGCAGGCCCGCGCGATGCGCCACTTCGCCGTAACCGGCCACCTGCCCGCGCGGGATCGCGCGCACGGCGGCGAGGATGCGTTCGGCGGGAGACTTGGCGGCCATGAGGGATTAGCATAACGGCGGTGACACCAAGGAGCACGACATGCAGAATTTCGAACAGATCCGCGGCCATCTGAACAAATCCGGCTACAAGGTGACCATGCAGGAACCGTACGTGGCCTGCGTGGAACTGTCGCTGGACAACGGCAGCCGCCACCAGGCGATCTTCCTGTCGGAACTGGGCAACGACGACGAACGCGGCTATCTGCGCGTGAGCACGGTGATCGCACCGATCACCGGCGTCGATGCGCGCCGTGCGCTGGGATTCAACTGGCAGAGCAGCGTCGGTTACCTGGCGATCGGGGACCTGGATGGCGTGCCCTACCTGCAACTGTGCGAGAACCGTCCCTACGACGGCCTGACCCCATCCGAAGTCGACCGCCTGGTGCTGGAGATCGGTGGCCTGGGCGACAACATGGAGCGGGCACTGTCAGCGGAAGGCGACCTGCTGTAACTGCAAGTCCTCGCAGAACCGAGCGAGCTCGGCCCTGCGGCCTGAGTCACGCCCAGCCCAGCGCCTCGATCAACCGCCATAACCCGTAGGCGATGCCGCCAGCGGCGGGGATCGTGAGGATCCATGCCCACACGATGCGTTCAATCACGCCGAGCTTGAGCTTGCGCGGATTCTTGGCGAAGCCCACGCCCATGATCGCGGTGGAAATGCTGTGGGTGGTGGAAACCGGCATGCCGAAGTGCGCGGCCGTGACCAGTATCGTCGCCGACGCGGTCTCCGCAGCGAACCCGTCGATGGTCTGCAGCTTGACCATCTTGTGGCCGAGCGTCTTGATGATGCGCCAACCGCCGGCGGCGGTACCCGCGGCCATGACCAGGGCACAGGTGGCGATCACCCAGCTGTCGATGTCGTCCTTGCCACCGTCGGGATGCAGGAACGCCAGCCACGACGGCAGGTTGTCCAAAGTGCCTGTCGCCTGCGCGCCGAAGATCGACAGGGCGATGATGCCCATCGTCTTCTGCGCGTCCTGGCGGCCGTGGGCGAAGCCCATGTACGCGGCTGATACCAACTGCGCCTTGCCGAAGAAGGCGTTGACCCAGCGCGGCTTGGCCATGCGCGCCAGCGGGCCGCCGGCCTTCATCATCCCGGCGATGATCAGGTACAGCAGGGAGATGATGGCGACCCCAAGCAGGAATCCCGCCAGCGGCGAGGTGATCATTGGGAACACGACTTTCCACAGCAGACCCTTGTTGCTGCTCCAGTCGCCATCGCCTGCCTTGGACCAGATCAGCGCCGCCCAGTTGTTGTGGGACGCAGCCATTGCAGCGCCGCAGAGCCCGCCGATCAGGGCATGCGACGAGGAAGACGGCAAGCCGCGCCACCAGGTGATCAGGTTCCAGATGATCGCGCCGAGCAGCGTGCAGATGAGCACCTGCGAGGTCATGTTGACGACATCGGTGTCGACCAGGCCCGACGCGATGGTCTTGGCGACGGCGGTGCCCATGAACGCACCGATGAGGTTGGTGCTGGCGGCGAGCATGATCGCCTGGCCGGGCGTCAGCACCTTCGTGGCCACGACCGTGGCGATGGAGTTGGCGGTGTCGTGGAAGCCGTTGATGAACTCGAAAACGAGCGCGACCAGGATCACGACCAGGACCAGGGAGAGCATCGCCCGAGGCCTCAGCTGTTCTTCAATATGATCTGGTAGGCCACCACGCCGGCCTCGCGGCAACGGTCGATGGCCTTCTCCAGGATCTCGAAGAACTCCTTCAGCAGGAACATCTGCAGGTTGTCCAGGCGACCCGAATAGATGTCGCGGTACAACTCCAGCATCAGGCGGTCGGCCTCGTTCTCGATCGCACGCAACTTCTCGTTGAGCGCGGTCATGCGATCGATGTTCATCTTCTGCAGTTCGTGGACCATGTCCACGACCACGGATGCGGCCTGCTCCAGCATCGCCGCGCGCGGCGCGAAGTCGATACCTTCCAGGTGCTGGAGGGCCAGCGAGTAGCGGTCGGCGAATTTCTCGACCTGCTTGGGGATCTTGTACAGGGCCGAACCCAGCGCCTCGATGTCCTCGCGCTCGATCGGGGTGATGAAGCTGTCCACCAGTGCCTGACCGATCTTCTCGGAGACGGCGCGCTCGCGCTGCCGGGCCAGCTTGAAGCCGTCCAGCGCGGGCTGCCGGTCGGTGGCCTTCATCATGCTGTGCAGTGCCTGGGTGCTGTCATAGGCAGCCTGCGCCGCCTCGTCGAGCAGGGAGTAGAACTGCTGGCCGGAACCGAAGATCGTCTGCAGCGAGAACATTTCGTGGCAACCCCGCCGTCACGGGAGGGACGGCAACCGGGCGGAATTATGACGGTTTAATGACCGATAGTGACAGCCCGGCCCCATCGGGACGGTGCCTACGGCGACGCGAGGCCGGATCCGACAGGGCCCCGGGCGGGTTTGCTAGAATCCACCCCGCGCCCAGGCGCACTTTATGGACGACGACCCTACGCAACCCTTCCACGCACGCAGCCCCGACGCGATGCGTGCCCGAGCAACCGCCCGCCCCGGCCGGGACCGCCCGCGTGCTTGAACTGCTCATCGTCGCTGCGCTGATCGTCCTCAACGCCTTCTTCGCCCTGTCGGAGATGGCCCTGATGACCTCGCGCAAGCTGCGCCTGAAACAGATGGCGCTGGAGAGCCGCGGCGCGCGGGTGGCGCTGGCGCTGGCCGAGCATCCCGATAACCTTCTGTCCACCGTGCAGATTGGCATCACCGGGATCGGCGTGCTGGCCGGCGTGTTCGGCGGCGACGCTATCGGCGCGATGATCGCCAGCTGGCTGACCGAGGTATGGCCGAGCGCCCTGGAATACGCAACCCCCATCGGCATCGGCACCGCGGTCACCCTGATCACCGCCAGTTCGGTCATCTTCGGCGAGCTCATTCCCAAGCGCCTGGCCCTGACCAACGCCGAGAACATCGCCGCCGCCGTGGCCATCCCACTGGACTGGCTGTCGCGGATCGCGCGACCGGTGGTGTTCGTGCTGGGGGCGATCAATCGCCTGGTCCTGCGACTGCTGGGCATCCGCGACGGCGACCGCAATGCGGTCAGCGAAGAGGAAATCCGCATGCTGGTGAGCGAAGGCCACGAGCAGGGCGTGATCGACGTCGACGAGCGCAACATGATGAACCGGGTCATGCGACTGGGCGACCGCACCGCCGACAGCCTGATGACCCCACGCAAGAAGATCGTGTGGCTTGACCAAGCCGCCAGCTACGAAAACAACCTTCGCACCATGCGCGAGTCGCAGTTTTCGCGCTTCCCGGTGTATCGCGGCAACGACCAGGACGTGGTCGGCGTGCTGGAAGTGAAAACGCTGCTGGATCGTTTCGCCGACCAGTCTCCGGAAATCTTCCGCAATCTGCGCGAGCCGCTATTCGTGTCCGAATCCACCCACGCGATGAAACTGCTGGAAATCTTCCGCGAGGAACAGCAGTCGCTGGCGCTGGTGGTGGACGAATACGGTGAAATGCAGGGCCTGGTGACCATCAGCGACCTGATGGGTGCCGTGGTCGGGCGCCTGCAGTCGACCGAGAACGCCGAAGACGATGCGCTGGTCGTCACCCGCGAGGATGGTTCGTTGCTGGTCGATGGTTCGCTGCCCAACGACGACCTGCGCGAACTGCTGGGTGGCGTGGCGTTGCCGGACGACGATGAGTACAACACCGTCGCCGGCCTGGTCATCGAGCAGTTCGGCCGCATCCCGCACGTCGGCGAGCACTTCGACTGGGCCGGCTGGCGCTTCGAAGTGGTGGACCTGGACGGCGCGCGCGTCGACAAGCTGTTGCTGCAGAAGTTGCCGGAAGAAGACGATGACCACACCAGCGCCTGACTCCGACTCGCCGGCGGAGCCGGGAAAGACCGCTAATGACGGGAACGCCCACACCAGCACGCGTGCGGTGCTGGACGCATTCGCCGAGGGCGATCCCGAAGATCACCTGCGCCTGGGCGACCTGCTATCCGGCCTGCGCCAGACCGCGTTCGGCATGCTGCTGTTCGTCGGTGTGCTGCCCGCCTTCATTCCCATCCCCGGCCTGGCCGGCGCCATCAGCGGCCCGGTGGTGATGCTGATCGGCGCGCAATTGCTGATCGGCTTGCGCAAGCCCTGGCTGCCGCAGTTCATGGCCAAGCGTGGCCCGCATCGCAAGTCCATGGGGCGATTCCGCAACATGATGGCGCCATGGCTGCGCTGGCTGGAACGGGTGGTGCGGCCGCGCATGGAAATCGTGCTCGACCATCCGGTGGCAAGCGCCTTCACCGGCCTGTTGCTGGTGTTGCTGGGAATGTTGCTGGCTCTGCCGATACCGTTCACCAACTACGCCTTCGGCGTGTTGATGCTGCTGTTCGTGTTCGCGCTGCTGGAACGCGATGGTGCATTGATGCTGGTGGCCTGGCTGGCCGGCGCCATTTCCGTGGTGGTGTTCGGTTTCATCTCCGGCAACCTGGTGCAGGCGCTGGTGCAGATGATTGACGGCTGGTTCT
>JAKFDG010000148.1:0-2893 GCA_036677285.1 Pseudoxanthomonas sp. | reverse complement strand
CAAAAGCGCGGGACCGGCGTGAGCGAGGCCCAGCGGCTGGTGGCCGAAGGCGCGGACAAGCCATTTTTCGACGTGCACTTCTTCGACGCGCGCCGTGGCATCGTGGTGGGCGCGTACAACCTGGCGTTCGCCACCGAGGACGGTGGCCAGACCTGGCAGCCGATGGGCGACCGCCTGGACAATCCCAAGTCGCTGCATCTGTATGCAGTGCGGGCCCGCGGCAACACCGTGCTGATCGCGGGCGAGCAGGGTCTGGCGCTGCGCTCCGACGACGGCGGCAAGACTTTCAAGCGGCTGGCGACACCATACGCCGGCAGTTATTTCACGGCTGAACTTCCCGCCGACGGTGGTGTGATCCTGGCCGGGTTGCGTGGCAACGTCTGGCACTCCCGTGACGGATCGGCCTGGACCAACGCAGGAACGGCCATGCCCGTGTCCTTCACGGCGTCGGTGTCCGCGGGCCCGGACGTGCTGCTCGCCAACCAGGGCGGCGCACTGTTCCGCCTTGGCGCAGGCGGCGTGGAGCCGCTGCCGACGCCACCGGGCGCGCCGGTCACGGCGCTGTTGCCGCTACAAGGCAACCGCTTGCTGGTACTGGGCCTGCGCGGTGCCTCGGTGCTTGCCCTGGGGAGCAAGCCATGACCGGCTTCGACACTGCGTCCGGTTCGCTGATCGAGCGGGCCCTGTTCAACCACCGCCGCTGGGTAGTTCTGATTTGCGCCATCGTCACGCTGTTGCTGGGATGGCAGGCCACGCGCCTCACGCTCAACGCCAGCTTCGAAAAGACCATCCCAGCCAGCCACCCCTACATCCGCAATTTCCTGGCCAACCAGGCGGAGTTGAGCGGCCTGGGCAACGCGGTGCGCATCGCCGTCGCCAACCCGCGCGGCAGCATCTACGACGGCGCCTACCTGGACACGCTGCGCAAGCTCAGCGACGAGGTGTTCCTCGTCCCCGGCGTGGCGCGCAACCAGATGAAGTCGCTGTGGACGCCCACGACCCGCTGGGTCGGCGTCACCGAAGATGGGCTGGAAGGCGGGCCGGTGATTCCGGACGGCTATGACGGTTCGGCCAAGAGCCTGGGGCAACTGCAGGCCAACATCGCACGGTCCGGCGAAATCGGCCAGATCGTGGCGCTCGATGGCAAGTCCAGCGTCATCTTCGTGCCGCTGCTCGCACGGGACGCCGAGGGCCGGGCGCTCGACTACGGCGCTTTGGCCATCCGGCTGGAGGCGCTGCGCATGAAGTACGAGGCGCAGGGCGTGCGCATTCACATCACCGGCTTCGCCAAGATCGTCGGCGACCTGATCGAGGGCGTGCGCGCCGTGCTGCTGTTCTTTGCGCTGGCGGTCGCGATCTGTACCGCCATGGTCTATGCCTACACCCGCTGCGTGCGCTCGACCGGGCTGGTGGTCGCGGCTTCGCTCATCGCCGTGGTGTGGCAGCTGGGCCTGCTGCCCACGCTGGGCTTCGCGCTGGACCCGTATTCCATCCTGGTTCCGTTCCTGGTGTTCGCCATCGGCATGAGCCATGGCGCGCAGAAGATGAACGGCATCATGCAGGACATCGGCCGGGGTCTGCGTTCGCTGGACCGCTCCGAGAACGCTGACCGCAGCGCGCAGCGCGAAGGCTTGCGAGAACTCCAGCTGGTGGCCGCGCGCTACACGTTCCGCCGGCTGTTCCTCGCGGGGCTGACGGCGCTGCTGGCCGACGCGGTGGGCTTCGCCGTGCTGCTGGTGATCGACATCCAGGCCATTCGCGAGCTGGCGATTGCCGCCTCCACCGGCGTCGCGGTGCTGATCTTCACCAACCTGATCCTGCTGCCGGTGCTGCTGTCTTATACCGGCGTGAGTGCCCAAGCCGCGCAGCGCAGCCTGAGATCCGAGAACGAGGAGGGTGGCGGCCTGTGGAGTTGGCTGGACCGCTTCACGCAGCGGCGCTGGGCCACCGCAACGGTCGTGGGCGCGGCGCTGCTGGCCGCCGGCGGCTATGCGGCCAGCACGCAATTGAAGATAGGCGACCTGGATCCCGGCGCGCCGGAGCTGCGCGCGGACAGCCGCTACAACCGCGATGTCGGGTTCATGAACGCGGCGTATGGCGCCTCCAGCGACGTGCTCGCGGTGATGGTGCAGACACCGGCGCAGCAGTGCTCCAGGTACGAGACCCTGAACAAGGTCGACGCGCTGGAATGGCAACTGCGTCAGCTCGAAGGCGTGGAGAGCACGCAGACGCTGGCGCTGCTCAACCGCCGCGTGCTCACCGGACTGAACGAGGGCAACCCCAAGTGGTACGAGTTCCTGCCGAACCAGGACATGCTCAACACCGTGACGGCCAGCGCGCCACGCGGCCTGTACAACGACGGCTGCAGCCTCCTCACGGTCTACTTGTTTCTGCGGGACCACAAGGCAGAAACGCTCGCCCGCGTCGTGGACCATGTGGAAGGCTTCGCCAAGGCCAATGACACCGCCGACGTGAAGTTCCAGCTCGCGGCTGGCTCCGCGGGCATCGAGGCCGCCACCAACATCGTGGTGCGCGACGCCTGGCGACACATGCTGTTCCTGGTCTACGGCGCGGTGGTCCTGTTGTGTTTCATCACGTTTCGCTCATGGCGCGCGGTCGTCGTCGCAGTGCTGCCACTGGTGCTGACCTCGCTGCTGGCCGAGGCGCTGATGGTGGGGCTGGGGATGGGGGTGAAGGTGGCGACGTTGCCCGTCATTGCGTTGGGTGTCGGCATAGGCGTCGATTACGCCCTCTACATCCTGTCCATCACGCTGGCGCGGCTGCGCGAGGGACAGAGCCTGTCGCAGGCCTACCTGCACGCGCTGCTGTTCACGGGCAAGGTCGTGATGCTGACGGGCGTGACGCTGGCCGCAGGTGTGGCGACCTGGGTGTT
>JAKFDG010000147.1:0-1702 GCA_036677285.1 Pseudoxanthomonas sp. | reverse complement strand
CGGTCGAAATTCTCATAGTTGTACCGGTTCTTTTCCGGTACACCGAACTTCGTTCCCCATTGCTGGAGTTTGGAAGGCGTTCCGCTGATGAGCCCGGCGACCCTGGCGCGCTTGCAGGACTGCATGGCTTCCGCCACCCGGGCGGCATAGCTGCCCAGTCCCATGAGCGCGACGCGCAACGTCGTCCCAGGGTGGCTACCGGTGCTGGCGCGATCCGCTTGGGCGAGTGCCCGATGGGGCGACAGCATCGGCACGACTACGGCCGAGGCCATCAGCTTCTGCAGGAAGTTGCGACGAAGGTGATCCATTGTCATGGCGGCTGATGAGGTTCCTGGACACACACATTACGAATACTGCCATTCGCAACAGATGAAAGCCAAAGCCGCTTCGCAGCTCTGCGCGACTCGCGGCGCTAGACTTCCCAAGAGCCTGGCGGTTTCCCCTCGGAGGCAAGCGCATGACAACCCCGATCATCAGGACCGTGACGACATCCGATGAAGCTCCGGTCATTGCTGTCGTGGTGCTGGCGTTTGGCGCCGACCCTGCTGCGCGCTGGACGTGGCCTGATCCGCAGCAGTACCTCATGCACTTCCCCAGCTTCGTCAAGGCACTGGGAGGCAACGCGTTTGCGCACGGGGGCGCCTACTACGTGGACGACTATGCCGGGGCGGCGCTGTGGCTGCCGCCAGGCGTAGGCCCTGGTGAAGGCGCCCTGATCACACTGCACGCGTGCGGAACCCGTGTGACGCGGACCCTCAAGGCATCTGGCAGTGCCTGGCCGCCGCCAGTTGCATCAGCGGGGCGAAACGCGGATTGGCTTGCATGCCGGCAGCCAGCTCCTGCGCCGAAGCCGCATTGGCCATCGTCGTGAGGAAACACGGGTCAGAGTGAGCTGACGCCGTTTTTTTGCCTTGCGTTTTTCTAGGGCGCGAAGGCGCCAAGCGCACGGGCCGGGTCGTCGCGCAACTCGCCCAGTGGCGGGATGACGAGCGTGGTGTATTCCTCGTACTGCGCGGTGGGCAGGTCGCGCAGGGCAAGGCGCTCGGTGCGCGGGGTCTCGATCGGCAGTCGCGCCGCTTCGTAGAGGACCACCTCGTGCCCGGGCGGGTACCAGCGCAGCAGCTTGTCGACCAGCGCCTGCACACCTTCGCGCTCCGCGTGCAGGCGGGTGCAGGACAGGTCGCCCGACAGCGCCACCTGCCACAACAGCACCAGGCCGGCGGTGTCGGGCTGGCGGTCGTAAACCAGGAAATGGGTCGCCTCCATCGACTGCACGCCGCGAAGGCCAGGATCCATGCCCAGATCGGCGTACAGGCAGGCCTCGGCCGAAATCCCCGGCTCCATGCGCGCCGGGATGCCTTCGGCGCGCGCCTTGCGCACCACTTCGTGCGGCACGTCGGCGAACACGCCGGGGTGGCCGTAGAACACCGCGCAGACCTGCTTGCCGGCGCGGACCTCGGCCATGATCGCCGCGTCGATCTCGTGATAGGTCTGGCGCCGATCCTTGCCGGGGGCGTAATGGGCGCCGAGATTGATCACGTCGGGGCGGAGGCCATGGATCATCGCAAGCGCGAACGGGTCGGCCAGGCAGAACACGACCTGGGCCTCGCGGATTTCCGACAGGCAGCGTTCGCTGGCGTGGCGGCCGAACTGGATGCCGCTGCCCACCACCACCAGGCCGGCCGTCGGCGCCGAGGCGACG
>JAKFDG010000146.1:0-2893 GCA_036677285.1 Pseudoxanthomonas sp. | reverse complement strand
CTGGAGCGGGTGAAGGGAATCGAACCCTCGTCAGTAGCTTGGGAAGCTACAGCTCTACCATTGAGCTACACCCGCGATGCAGGAAAAGTGTAGTCGTCGCCCGCCCGGCCGCGCAATGCGCGCGAACCGGGAGGCGCTTGCGGAGAGGCCGGAGGCTTCAGAAACTCCCGCTCAGGGTGACGAACAGGCTCGCATTGCGACCGCCTTCCTGCGCCACCAGACCGCTGGCGCCGAAATCCGCGTTCAGGCCACCCAGGCGGGTGCGCGCACCGATCAGGATGGTGCCGTAGCTGCGGTCCGCCCGCAGGCCGGGAACCGCGAACTCCGCCGTGACCGGCATGGAGATCAACCGTGCGAATGCCTCGTCCGGGGCGCCTTCGAACTCATGGTCGAAGGTCACCCGCGCATACGGCTTGAAGGTTTCCCCCGCTGCGTACCGGAACTGCCAGCCGATGCTGCCGACCAGTGAATCGTAGTCCTGGTCCGGGTAAGCCAGCGCGGTGGCCAACGTCCCCGCTTCGGCATAGCCATCCACTTTGATCGTCTGCGACAGCACGCCTGCCACGGGCCCGTGGCTGATGACGCCATCCTCGAACTCGAAACCGGCATTGACGCCGACGCTGAGGTTGCTGCCATCGGGCGAACCGGCATGCTGGCGGGTGACGATGCCAAGGTGCAGGTTGCGCTCCACGTCGAAGGCCAGTTGGCTGTAGCTGACCTGGCCATTCACCCACGCTGATTCGCCATACCAGCCGAGGAACCCGCCCAGCGTGGTTTCGGACTGGCGGAAATCGCCCGCATCGTGGCCGTAGTCCAGGGTCCCACGCCCGTAGCCGAGGAAGCCGCCGAACACGATGTCGCCGCGCGACCAGTCCACGCCGAAGGTGCCGGCCGGGGTCGCGCCGTCAAAGGCGTCGCCTTCGTCGTGTCGCTGCCAGTCGCCGCGCAGATCGCCCCACCAGCGCATGCCATCCGCTGCAGGCGCCTCACCTACGTGCATCGCGACGCGGTCGGCGCGTGAGCGACCCGTCGTCGATGCCGAGTGCGACAACATCGCGATCTGGCGCGGCCCTTCCAGCACCGAGATCGCGTAATCGGCCAATATCCGGTGGGTGGCGCTGGAGGGGTGCACGCCGTCGGCGAAGAGATAGGTCTGGTCCGCGCCTGGCGCCACCAGGGTATCCGGCGTGCAGGTCAGCGAACCGCCGGTGCAGGCCGGCGTGGTGATGTTGGTGAAGCCGTAACGGGCCGCATCGGCCACGATTTCCTGCTGCAGCTGGAAGGTATTCAGCGGAATCACGCGCAGGCCGGCGTCGCTCAAGGCGCCGAAGATGCGTTCGTTGAAGGTATTCGCGATCGAGGTCGCGAGTGCGGGAACCCCTCCTCCAAGCGAGATCGCGAACGGAGTGATGCCCGCATCCGGAACCGTGGGAACCAGGATGTAACGCGCGCCCGCATTCTGCAGCGTGGCGACGGCCTCGACCATCTGCACCCCGACCGGTGCGTTGAAATCGAAGGCCAGCAGATCGTTGCCACCGCCCCAGACCGTGTACAGGGCATTCGGATCCGCACGCCCACCATGCGTGGAGAGGTACAGGTCGACCTGTGCCGTCACCGGGATCGTGTTGGCCGCCGGCGTGTCGATACGTGCTCCGCCGATGGCGTAGTTGGTGCCACCCTGGTTGTCGGTAGTGGCGTCGGTGCCGTAATGATCGGCCACCCATTCGGCCCATACCTGGCCGGGGTTGGTGGTGAAGCTGCCGGCCACATCACGGATGTCTTCCGGAAGATTGTTCTGGAAATGGCCGGAGTCGGACAGGCTGTCGCCGAAGAAATAAGTCTGCGAATACACGTCCCCCGCCACTGCGGGTGTTGCTGCAAGGGCCAAGGCCACAGTCAGTGTGGAACGGAAGGCGAGGACAGACTTCATGCAGTGTCTCCAGAAAGGGTTCAGGTGGCTTGTTCCCGGCTGCATAGTGAAAACGTACGCCCCCGTATAGCCACGCATGGTTTCACCATGCCCGCTGCGGCTCACGCTGCGCTGCGTCATGGATCGGTCACAATGCCCGCATGAAGATCGAATTGAATGGCCAGCCACTCGAAGTGACCACCGATTCCACCTTGTCGGCCTTGCTCCTCACCGAAGGCCTGGCCGAACGCCGGGTCGCGGTCGAGGTCAACGGCGAGATCGTTCCACGCAGCCTGCATGCCACCCATGCGCTCGGCGAAGGGGACAGGGTCGAGATCGTGCATGCGCTGGGCGGCGGCTGAAGCGAGTTGAGTTGGTTCGCGGCTGATGGCCTGCGGCGCAATGCCTGCAACCACGAACCTCCAACCCCCTCCACCAGCGAACATCGGCGATAATCGCCCGATGCCCAACGACTCCCACCTCGATCCGCTCATCATCGCCGGCAAGACCTACCATTCGCGCCTGCTCACCGGCACCGGCAAGTTCAAGGACTTCGACGAAACCCGCCGCGCCACCGAGGCCGCCGGCGCGGAGATCGTCACCGTCGCCATCCGCCGCACCAACCTGGGCCAGTCGCCCAACGAGCCCAACCTGCTCGACGTGCTGCCGCCGGATCGCTACACCCTGCTTCCCAATACCGCCGGCTGCTACACCGCCGCGGACGCGGTGCGCACCTGCCGCCTGGCGCGCGAGTTGCTGGACGGGCACGCACTGGTGAAGCTGGAAGTGCTGGGCGATGAACGCACCTTGTTCCCGGACGTGGTCGCCACCCTGAAAGCCGCCGAGCAGCTGGTCGCCGACGGATTCCAGGTGATGGTCTACACCAGCGACGACCCGATCCTGGCCAAGCGCCTGGAGGAAATCGGCTGCGTGGCGGTGATGCCGCTGGCCGCGCCGATCGGTTCGGGCCTGGGCATCCAGAAC
>JAKFDG010000145.1:0-2284 GCA_036677285.1 Pseudoxanthomonas sp. | reverse complement strand
GAGATTTCCTCGCCGGGCACTTCGCGGTCGACGGGCTTGCGTGGAATGGGCGGAATGGATGCTCTTTCGCGAAGTCCCAGCAACTTGCGCAGCGAAGCCAGGGTTTCGGCAGTGGGCGGGACCTGCGCTTCGCGACCAATCTCCCGGACCGCTGGCAGCCCGGCCTCGCGCTTCAACGCCCGCAATTTCTCCAGCGACACATTCATGCGGAGGAAGCCGTTTCCGACAGCAGCTCCAGCACCTCGAGCGCCAGCGACTTCGGCGTTGCCAACTGCTTGTCCTCGCTCGCCGCCAGCACCGGCCCCACGCAAGCCGGACAACCCGCCATGCAGTCGCAACGTCCCACCAGTTCAAGCGCGCGCTGCACCAGCTCCGCCTGGCGTTGCCACAGCGGTTCGCTCAGCCCTACGCCGCCCGGGAAGTTGTCGTACAGGTACACGGTCGGCACGAACTGCTGCACTTCCACCGCGCCGAGTTCGGCCATCGACACCGCCTTGCCCGCATCGTCCTGCGCGCGCCCGTTGCCCTTGCCGTCCTGCGTGGCGAACCACGCGCCGTCGCCATTGCCAACGGACTTCTGCAGATCGCGCGCATCGGCCATCACCGCCACCGTGGCCACTACGTGTAGGGCATAGGCAGCGCCGAGGAACCCATCCAGTGCATCCTGCTTGGACGCGAACGCCTTCAGCAGCACCGCCTGCGGCAGCTGCCACCACACCGCAGTGGTGTGCAGTTCCTGGTCGGGGAGGTTGACCGGTCCGTAGCCGATGTTCTCGTGGGTGTAGTAACGGATCTTCTTGTAGCCGGCCACGCGCCGGACCACGTGCACTTCGCCATGATGTGAATCGCCATCGCCAGCTGAGCCACCGTCGAAGCGTTCGAGCACCTTGAGCTTGGTGAAGTCGATGCTGTCGGTGTAGTAGTCCACATGCGTACGGGTGACATAGGCCTTGCGGCCTTCCCAATCCAGCCGCTCTACCTGGTAGGGCGTGGACTGCACCATGTGGATCGCGCCTTCGTACAGGGTCAGCGCAGCGGCGGAGTAATCCACTTCGCACAGGATCACCTGGCGGCCGTCGGTCTTGTCCACCACCACGAAGTTGCCGTCGGCCACCGAGCGCAGGCTCACCGCCTGCGCGGGATAGCTGTCGGCGATCCACTCCCAGCGTTCGCCTTCGCGATGCACCACTTCGGTTTCGGCCAGCGCTTCCAGATACACGGAAGGGTCGATGGGGCCGAACGCCTCGCCGACCAGGAACGGCAGTTCGAAGGAACCGCAACGGATGTGGTCGAACAGGATCAGCGGCTGGTCCGGGGCGATGCGCGCGTGCTCGGGCGGCGCATCGGCGAAGAAATCCGGATGCCGCACCACGTACTGGTCCAGCGGTTGCGAACTGGCGACCAATACTCCGAGAGAAGGCTGCTGGCGACGTCCCGCACGGCCGAAGCGTTGCCAGGTCGCCGCCACCGTGCCGGGATAGCCGTTCAACACCACCACGTCCAGGCTGCCGATATCCACGCCCAGCTCCAGCGCCGAGGTGGCGATGATGCCGTCGATATGTCCGGCGCGCATCGCGCGTTCGGCCTCGCGGCGTTCGGTCGGCAAATACCCGCCGCGATAGGCGCGGATGCGTGGCGGCTTGCGCGGGTCGTGGTCGAACACGTCCTTCAGGTACTTGGTCAGCACCTCCACCATCAACCGGGTCTGCGCGAACACCAGCGTCTTCAGCCCGGACTTGATCGCGATGCGGGCGATGCGGTTGCTCTGTGAACGCGCCGACGCGCGCAATCCAAGATCCGCGTTGACCACCGGCGGGTTCCACAGCAGCACGTGCTTGTCGCCGGTGGGCGCGCCGCTTTCGGTGATCGCAGTCACGCGGTCCTCGATCAGCGCCTCGCAATGCGCCTGCGGGTTGCCGATCGTCGCCGAGCACAGGATGAATTGCGGTCGCACGCCATAGAACGCGCAGATGCGCTTGAGCCGGCGCAGCACGTTGGTGACGTGGCTGCCGAACACGCCGCGGTAGGTGTGGACCTCGTCGATCACCACGTAGCGCAGGTTCTCGAAGAACTGCGCCCACTTGGTGTGGTGCGGCAGGATGGCCTGGTGCAGCATGTCCGGGTTGCTGACCACGATGTCGCCATGCAGGCGGATCGCCTGCCGCGCATCGCCGGGGGTATCGCCGTCGAAGGTGAAGGCCTTCACCCCCAGCTCGCCGGCGCGATTCAATTCCAGCAGTTCCGCCACCTGGTCCTGGGCCAGCGCCTTGGTCGGGAACAAGTA
>JAKFDG010000144.1:0-1502 GCA_036677285.1 Pseudoxanthomonas sp. | reverse complement strand
GTGGTCAACTGCAACCTGCAGCGCCTGGACGGTCCGGTGCGCGGCAACGGCAAGATCATCCAGGAGCTGGAAGGCGTGTTCCGCGGCGGCGGCTGGAACGTGATCAAGCTGCTGTGGGGCAGCTACTGGGATCCGCTCCTGGCGCGCGACACCAACGGCGTGCTGAAGAAGCTGATGATGGAAACCGTCGACGGCGAGTACCAGAACTGCAAGGCCTTCGGCGGCAAGTACACGCGCGAGAACTTCTTCAACAAGTATCCGGAGACCGCGGCGATGGTCGCCGGCCTGTCCGACGACGACATCTGGCGCCTCAACCGCGGCGGCCACGATCCGCACAAGGTCTATGCGGCCTACCACCAGGCGGTCAACACCAAGGGCATGCCCACGGTGATCCTGGCCAAGACGGTGAAGGGTTACGGCATGGGCGCGTCGGGCGAGTCGCTCAACCCGACCCACCAGACCAAGAAGCTGGACGACGAGGCGGTGCGCGCGTTCCGCGACCGCTTCAACATCCCGGTCAGCGATGCGCAGCTGGCCGACGGCCAGGTGCCGTTCTACCACCCGGGCGAGGATTCGCCGGAAGTGCAGTACCTGAAGGAACGTCGCGCCGCGCTGGGCGGTTACCTGCCACAGCGTAGGCAGAAGGCGAGCGAGTCGTTCGAGACGCCGAAGCTGGAAGTGTTCGACCGCCTGCTGAAGTCTTCGGGCGAGCGCGAGATCAGCACCACCATGGCCTTCGTGCAGACGCTCAACATCGCGTTGCGCGACAAGCAGATCGGTCCGCGCATCGTGCCGATCGTGGCCGACGAGGCGCGCACCTTCGGTATGGAAGGCATGTTCCGCCAGATCGGCATCTACGCGCCGTTCGGGCAGAAGTACAAGCCGGTCGATGCCGACCAGCTGATGTACTACCGCGAGGACCAGTCCGGACAGGTGCTGCAGCAGGGCATCAGCGAGCCGGGCGCGGTGTCGTCGTGGATGGCCGCGGGCACCAGTTATTCGGTCAGCAACGTGCCGATGCTGCCGTTCTACATCTACTACTCCATGTTCGGCTTCCAGCGCATCGGCGACATCGCCTGGCAGGCGGCGGACATGCGCACGCGCGGCTTCCTGCTGGGTGGCACCGCCGGGCGCACCACGCTCAACGGCGAGGGCCTGCAGCACGAGGACGGTTTCAGCCACGTCATCGCCGGCAGCATCCCCAACGTGCGCAGCTACGATCCGACCTTCGGTTTCGAGGTCACCGTGGTCCTGCAGCACGGCATGCAGAAGATGATGCAGGAGCAGGTGGACGAGTACTACTACCTCACCCTGATGAACGAGAACTACACCCACCCGGACATGCCGGAAGGTGCGGCCGAGGGCATCATCAAGGGCATGTACCTGTTGAAGGATGCGGGCAAGCCGAAGAAGGGCGAGCTGCGGGTGCAGTTGCTGGGCAGCGGCACGATCCTGCGCGAGGCGATCGCGGCGGCGGAATTGCTGGACAAGGATTTCGGGGT